>CAZWEA010000175.1:0-5143 GCA_964632635.1 uncultured Cocleimonas sp.
GAACATCAAGTCTTGGTACATTAGGTCTTGAGTCAAACACTACAGGTACTTGTACTGTAAGTTTTGTTTCTGCAAATGATTACAAGCTAGTTCACACTACAGCTTCTCCTGCAATTGATTTAGGTGTTTACTCAATCTCTTACGCAGGTATAGTTAATACTTCTGGTAACTCAGGAAATGATTTTGTATCAGCTGCTGGTGGTTGTAATGCTGCTGCATCTTCTTTTGATATTACGCATCCAGCACTTCCTGCTGTTGTAACTGCGGGTACTTACAATGATTCATTAACAATGGTTGTTACTACTCAGTAGTAGTTAATCTTTTGTTAAAAAGCCACCTCTAATGAGGTGGCTTTTTTTTCAAAAAAACCGACAATGAATACCCCCATTAAAATACTTTTAGTATCGTTGTTTAGTTTTTCCGTGGCTGTTTCCTTTGCTGCGACTAAAACAATAAACATAGGATTACAATCTACGCATACTCCTTACGTGAATTTGCTAGGCTCAGTTGTGGGTGCATCAAGGTACTTTTCGATAACGGATATTAAGCCAGTAGGTGGAGGAAGACCGAAAGTTACGCTTGGCTTATTAGGTTTAGAATCAAATATATCTGGAAGTTGTACGCTAAGTTTTACGACTCAGAATGATTTTAAATTAAGACATATTGTTAGTAATCAACGTTTGACTCGATATATCTTAAGATATAAAGGGCAAAAGATTAAAAGAAATACCCCAACCATAGTTTTGCCATCATGTAATGTGAGTTTGGATCCCTTAAAATTAAAGAGAAGGGGCCCATTTAAAAATAACCCACAAGCAGGAATTTATCGAGATATTGTCACCATAACAGTTACAACTCAGTAATTATTAATAGGCAAAACTAGTTAGCTTTTTGCCCTAGCAAATCACCTTTAGGCGGTGGCATTTGTAAAAAATAGCCATTCTCTTTCATTATTCGCAGAACTTCTTCTGTTTCAGCTCTTACCAACTTACGTCCTTTGCTCAAATCAAATTCAAACGTAAAATCCATATCACCTAATAGTGTCAATAACGAATCAGGCACCTTCGCAAAGTTATCCTTCTCATCCAAATAAAGATACATACCTTTTTGTTTATTACTACGGTAGATATAACAGTTCATAGATCTTAATTTGCTTTTTTAACCATGAGGCTTATTTGTTTGATGCTAGCAATAGGTAGTTCATTATTTTGGATTGTGATGCTACTGGCAGTAACATTATTAACCCTACCCTCAAGTTGATCATTACTCGTCGTTATAACTTTTACTATTCTGTTTTTTAAGGTTTGAATTTTATCAACAGGTACAATTTCAAAGTCCATACGGTAAAGCGCACTTTTAGGAAGCTGTTGCATTTTTCCTTCATCCACATAATTTATAGATGATGGGTTTGTGCTAGGAGCGACCGGTGCAGAAGGCATATTTATTGGTGTAGAATTTATTGTGCTATCTGAGCTAGATGGAGAAGTTATAGATGTTTGCGCTGTTTGTTTGTCACCCTTTAATAAACCAATATATTTAGTAATACCCGTATTGGCGCCTAAAAACCAACTAGCAATTACTATAATAAGGCCAATAGCACTGGTGATAACCTTACGACGGGTATGACGCCAAAGCGCAGGAACAGTTACAATATTAAAAACAGGAAGTGCAGATATAAGCCCTGTAACAAAGTGATGTTTAAAGCCAGCAAAGACAAAACCAAGATAGCCACTTAAAAATAATAAAGCACCTAGACCTGCAAGAATAGTGAGAGCTAATTCCATAAGAATAAAATAATAAAAATGAAAATCCATTTTACATGAATGGTTATGTTATTCATACAAAGCTACCGTTTATCTGGTCGTTGTACGCTTATTGTATCATTTTGATAAAGTTACCTGATTATAAAATCAGAAATAATCAAATGAATCTAGCCGTAGTATATAGCCGCACCAATGATGGGATAGATGCTCCACAAGTTTCGGTAGAAGTCCATTTAAGTAATGGATTGCCTGGGTTTTCTATTGTAGGTTTGCCGGAATTAGCTGTTAAAGAAAGCAAAGATCGTGTTCGTGCAGCACTATTAAACTCAAATTTTGAATTCCCTGCGAAACGTATAACGGTAAATCTTGCACCTGCTGATATTCCAAAAGATGGGGGACGGTTTGACTTACCTATTGCATTGGGTATCTTGGTAGCATCAGGGCAACTTTCTGAAAAAGCGGTAGCAAACTATGAGTTTATTGGTGAGCTATCTTTAGGAGGACAGTTACGACCTGTAAAAGGTGTATTGCCCACAGCGTATGCGGTTAACAAATCTGGGCGAAGTATATTTGTTCCTCAAGAAAATGCAGATGAGGCAAGTTTAATAACAGAGCTACCTGTTTATGCCGCAAATCATCTATTACAGATATGCTCTCACTTAACTGAAACAGAAAAATTATTACCTTATATTTCAAATAAAAAAGGGAGTGAAGCAGAATATAGCGTTGATTTGAGTGATGTGAAAGGTCAATACCAAGCTAGGCGAGCTTTAGAGGTTGCGGCAGGTGGTTCACATAATTTACTCATGGTTGGCCCTCCCGGCACAGGTAAAACAATGTTGGCAACAAGGCTTGCAACAATTTTACCACCTATGACAGAAGATGAGGCATTGGAGTCAGCCACGATAGCTTCTATTAGCGATCAAGGTTTTAATGTGGCTAACTGGGGTCTTCGACCGGTTAGAGAACCTCATCACACAAGTTCTGGCGTGGCATTGGTCGGTGGAGGTGCAAAAGTTAGACCTGGAGAGGTATCTTTGGCCACGTCAGGAATTTTGTTTCTAGATGAACTTACAGAGTTTGATAGAAGGGTTTTAGATGTTCTGCGAGAGCCGTTAGAGACAGGTAAAATTACAATATCAAGGGCAGCTAGGCAAGCGACTTACCCTGCAAAATTCCAATTAGTTGCAGCAATGAATTTCTGCCCACAAGGGATTGACTGTGATCCATCACAAAATAATTGCCAATGTAGCCTTGAGCAACAGCGACGCTATCGATCAAAAATTTCAGCACCTTTTTTGGACCGTATTGATTTGCAAATAGAAGTGCCACGTTTATCACGAGAAGACTTGCAAAAACCGGCAACAGGTGAAAGTAGTCAGCAAGTACGAGCACGTGTTGTAGAGGCAAGAAAAAGACAAATGCAACGCCAGAAAAAAGCAAATACGGCTTTGAGCAATAAAGAAATAGAAGTTTATTGTAGGCTCAGTAAGCCTGACGAGGCTTTATTGGGACAAGTAATGGATAAATTTAAGCTATCAGCGCGTGCTTATCATCGAATACTTAAAGTCGCGAGAACAATTGCTGATCTAGCGGGTAGTGAACAAATAAAAACAGCTCATATCAGTGAAGCTGTATCTTATAGATCGATGGATAGAATGAATAACTAGACTCTTTTCAGCTTTTTACTCATGGGTACGGCTAATAATTTTTGTATTGATAAGGAAGTTTTTAATACTTATCAAATTACTTATTTTCTACCATGGTTGGTTTTTCTGATAATACGGCAAGTTCACTAAAAGGTATTGGATGATTTTTCTCAAAAATATCATTAAGTTCAGTTTGATCATTAGTTATGTCGTAGACCATACTGTTATCTTCTAGCGTATTAGATGTAGTAGCAGTGCCAGAGTCTTTATTTGTCACCCCTTCAGCGAGCGCTTCAAATAATTCAAATGTCATTTCTTCAGGGTCAGATTTGGCACCTTCAATAATGTTGTCACTGACATCGGAAATTTCAATTACATTTTTTCCTTCGTATTCTTCAATATATTCATCACAAGTTTTGTCAAGCTCATCCCAGTTGGCATTATCGCTATGGACAGATGTTTTAATATCTAAATTATCAGTAAGCTCATCGGCTAAATCCTCACATTCTTGTAATAATTCATTGCTGAATTCAGAATTATTTTCTTCATGAATATCACTTGGGACATCGATGAGAGTATCTTGATAGCTAATTGATTTTTCTTTTAAGAGTGCTTTTGCTTCATCTTCTCCAAATGGAGGATAGTATTTTGGATAATCATACGAAATATTGGTGTAAGCATATATTTCTCTTCTATATCTAACCAAAAGGAGGCCAAATAACAGCGCCAAAATAGTAGCAAAAAGTTCTTTCCCCGACATATATTGGCTGTATTCAGTAAGCTTGCTTTTAATGTTTTGAGATATTTCTTGGTTAATCTCAGTAGGCATTGCATAACCATTTCTTGTGGTCGCTAAAACCTCGCTTTTTAATAACTCAGTGGAGGGGGTTGCATTTGAAGGATCACCCATGCTCTCTGATGAATCAATGGAAGAAGATGAGCTGTCTATTTCAATGGTATCTACAACTAGAGCTTCTGAGATGATTGCCAGTGGTTCTTCATCATTTTTTTTATCAACTATTGTTGTAGTACTATTTGTAGCTCCATTGTTTAATAGTTCTAAGCTTGATGCTAGTTTTGAAAGATTTGTACTTTGTTGTTTTAGAAGTAGCTCTTTGCTAGAAAGTGATAGCTCTAAATCAGATAAACTAGTATGTGCCTTGTTTAAATTTCTTTTTAATTCACGAACTCTTTTTTCAAGTTTGTTTATAACGACACTATCACTAGAACCTTTAGAATTTTCATTGATTAAATTATCTTTAAGCTCAACAGGCTCTGATGATTTAGATTTAATAGGCTCTGAGATAGAGCAAGAACCCTCATCACACTGCTTAGCTTTAGGGCTATTCATTCCATCAATTTCAGCAATGGATGGTAAGCGAATAACAGCTCCTTCGATGAGTGTTGTTATATTGTTTTTCTCAAAAGCATTAGGATTTACAGTATAAATTGCCTGCATCATTTTAGAGTAAGGAACGCTTTTATGCCCAATTTGTTTGGTTATTTTAGCTAAGGTATCTCCTTTTTCTACTACAAATCCATCAAGTTGAAATTCCTTGGCTTTCTCTATACTAAGTTTTGTATCTGAGTAATCTAAAATTATTAGGTTGGGGTCAACATTGGTATTTTGCGGCTCTTTAAAGCTGGTAGTACTTGATGTCATATTTTCTAACGGAGGTATCGTTAGTACTTTGCCTACCTTAAGTAAGTTAATTTTATTCTTTGAAAAAG
>CAZWEA010000176.1:0-5118 GCA_964632635.1 uncultured Cocleimonas sp.
AATAACGGTGAATTGTGAGAAATTTCGTGGGGATCCGTCAGGTTCTGACCCCATTGATTCGTAATCAATTTGAATTACCATTGAGTCCAAATGTCAGACATAGCAGTAAGAAATAACTCACAATCATCACTATTCCATGTAACTGGGTCATCGTCATAAAGTAGTATGTATTGTTCATTGGCGCAGATAAATTTTGTTTTGTCAGCTTCAATGATCCAATTGATTACATTCACAAAACTTTCTTCATGATTATTTGTGAATTTTTCAACTGGGACATTGTAGAGTAGTCCTTCAATAAAATAGGATGGAGCAATATTGTTGCCTAACATGCCTTCAGTTACTAGGCGGCTACGAATGTTTTTAAATATGCGAACCATAGGTTTGAATTGCTTTGATGCACTTTGATGTTTAGTTATAAGGTTTTCTCTATGGTATTTTGGGTAGTTTACAATTTTCTCTCCTGACTTAGTATAAAAACATACACCTTCATCATACGATTGATCTTGCATAGATGCGAATTCATAATATCGACGGTAATGGATGGCTGCGATTACATCAGCTTTTCGCCTACTTCCATTTTTTGAAATAGCGATAGCCTTCTTACCCTCATTCACGTCACTACCGAATTGGGTCTCAAGAACATTTATTACATCTGATTTAAAGTCGACATGAGTATAGGTTGCATCCGAATGTGAAGTGGTGAATGCGTCTTTCTGCTGCTGCGATAGTCCTGACAAATCATGTTGAAAACAATTTTTAAGTAGTATTACAATATCAACATCACTTTCACTATAAATATTAGTATTATTTCCATATGAACCCTGAAGAAAAATCTCATAATTCTTTTTTGTATAAGGGACACTGTTATTTTGTAGTGCTCCCTTAATCGAACCGTATGTGTTGCTTGATTGAGTTATTGAACCTTGATGCGACCATGTTTCAAGCTGAGATTTAGGTATTGGCATTTATGTGGACCTATGGCTATTCATAGTAAGAAGTCTTTTAACTCTTGCTCTCTAGATGCAAATGACTCACTACCACGTTGTCTTAGTTTATTAAGTTTATCTAGATTGTGTTCCATTAGATCAGTAGCCATTTCTGGCTCTGAGAACGTGTCACTGATGCGAACAGTTTCGACGTCACTGAACAAAATCTTTCGAAGCTGATCCATTGTTTGTGTATTTATTTCCAATGTTTTATGGAACAGTTGAACAAGTAGTAATTTATTAATAAATCTAGCTAAAAATCCTTTGGGTTTAGGTTTAGGGTATACGCCAACACCTATACTAACGACACGCAGTTCTGACAACTTTTTATTCATAGCATTAACCGCATCAGCAATGGCATACAGTGTGGGGTTGTTGGCAGAATAACCACCGTCAATAAGCTCAATCTTATCGCCGGTAGAAGTTGTCACTGTTTTACTTTCAAATAATGGGTAAGCTGAGCAAGAAGCTTGTACTGCATCAGCAATATTTACTCCAAATCCAGGTATAAAAGTTCCAGTGCGTCCGTGAGCTTGAGTAATATCTCCTTTAAATATCATTGGTTGTTCCATCATCCATTTGACAGAAACAACGCCGATACCTGTTTTTACATCTTCAAATGTTTTGTTTTGAAAAACTTCTTGTGATAATTTTTGGAGTGCTTCGGTTTTATCACCTGGATTAGTCTTTTTCATGACTTCAGGCACATGCTTTTTGTATAGCTCATGAATTTCATCAGTTTCATAGCCTAAAGCAATAAGCGAGGCTATGATGGCTCCTGTGCTTGTGCCATATACAAGATCGAATCTTTTATAAAGAGGGCAATTTAGCATTCCTTCGATTTCTTTAAGTACACCTAGTGTATAAAACCCTTTTGCACCACCGCCATCGAGGCAAAGAATTCGACATTTTTCATCTTTTTCATATTCGGTAACTAGGCTTGAAGTATTATCAACTTCCTGTATTGCTTCATTATCCATATAAAACTACCCCCCCCCTTAAATACCACGTAAAATGCAGAAAAAATATTTGGGGTCAGAGTAAAAACTTTTAAAAACCTCAAGTAATAACTTTCTATTTTTACTCTGACCCCAAATATCTAGAAAGGTAAAGATAGTTGACAAGAAAGTTGTTTACGTCAAAGAATTCATTATCCTATTTGAACGTCCGCTTTGGCTTGTGACTTCAACTGGTCAACGCAACACTGTATCTTTATAACAAAAAGAGGCAGTGTAATCTATGACTTATCGAACACGAATAAATTATTCACCAAAACAAAGAGCTAAAATGTGGGATCGCTGGCAACACGGTGAATCTCTGAGTTCAATCGGTCGTTTATTTGGCCGTGAATCATCCTCTGTCTTTGGCATCTTATCGCGAACAGGCGGTATTCGACCTGTAGCTAGAAAACGATCATGTTTGGCATTAACACTTTCTGAGCGTGAAGAAATTTCGCGCGGTCTTATCGTCGGAGACTCAATGCGAGAGATTGCCACAACATTAAATCGTTCACCATCAACCATTAGCCGTGAAATAAATCGCAATGGTGGTTATGATGATTATCGTGCAACACAAGCAGAACAAGCTGCTTGGGATCGTGCGCATCGACCTAAAAAATGTAAACTGGCTTGTCATCCCATGTTAAAACATAGGGTAGCAACAAAACTAAAACGAAATTGGTCACCTGAACAAATTTCAGGTTGGCTTAAAAGAACCTATCCAAACCAAGAGCACAATCAGGTGTCACACGAAACGATATATCGTAGCCTTTTTATACAAGCGCGTGGAGTCCTTAAAAAAGAGCTTCAACTGTACCTGCGTACTCAACGAGCGATACGGCGTTCTAAGCAACACAGTATTAAAAAGAAAGGACTGGGTAAGATAACCAACGCTGTTTCTATCAGTGCACGTCCTGTCGCAGTTGAAGACCGTGCTGTTCCTGGACACTGGGAAGGCGATCTCATCTCCGGCTCAAACAACACGCACATCGCCACATTAGTTGAACGTCATTCACGCTATGTCATGTTAGCAAAGTTAAAAGGTAAAGATACTGAGACGGTGATAACGGCACTCATAAAGCACGCTAATAAATTACCGAGAGAACTTTATAAATCGTTAACCTGGGATCGAGGTACGGAAATGGCTGACCATCAACGTTTTACATTAGCAACCAATGTCGATGTCTATTTTTGTGATCCACAAAGTCCATGGCAACGTGGTTCAAATGAAAACACCAATCGTTTACTACGACAATATTTTCCTAAAGGAACTGATTTATCTGTACACTCACAAACAGCGTTAAACAAAGTCGCTCGTCAGTTAAATGAACGACCACGTAAGACGTTAGGATTTGAAACACCCGCAGAGAGATTTAATGCATGTGTTGCATCGACCGGTTGAAGTCGCACTCGATAACAGACACATACTAAATCATTTTTCAAATGATCTTACCAGAATAATTAAACCCCAAATTAACTAATCAGGATCTTCGCCACCATATGACATGTTATACCCATTACGAGGCATTGGTCCGCTTGCATAAGTATCTAGACTCACTATGTATTTAGTTTCTAGCTCTTGTGCCTCAAACAAACCAGTAGCCACTTCTAGAATTTCTATTTCAAAATTCTGAGGATGGTGCTTTCTTATGGCCGAATGAAGCGCATACCAAGAACCGGAGACAGCATCATTTAAATGCTCATCAAGACGTTCATTGATATCCTTCGTTGTTATACCTATATAACCCTTTCCATTTACTTTGTTTCTTATAATATATACATACCAATCCATATCTTCATAAGACACGGAACACCTCCTGTAACAAATATTAGCTATATTTTTTTAGTAAGAATAATTTTAAATTACAAACTTTCCTCTATTAAAAAGTTCTAGTACGATTAGTGCTTCATGCTTTGCATCATCTAATGCACGATGTGCTTCTATATATTCTACCTCTGGAAAGAAATATTCCCACGCCTCCTCTACTTTTGGCCACTTAGGTGTAGTAAAACCGGGGTTCGGTGGTAAATTAACAATTTGCGTTGACGAAAGCATGATACAAGGTAGCTCTTTGATTACTAGACCTTTTGATGTCAGAAATCCAAAATCAAACTGTTTATTATATGCAGTAGCACCTACCTTATACTTATCCAATACCTGCTGGATATCTGGAAGTATCACCTCCAAACTTCTTGCTGCCAGCACATCTTCATACTGTAAGTCTGAATTTTTAAAAACCCAACCATATGGATTCATTGTATGTTTTTTGCTAAATCCTGATTCATTCACGATCTCATCAAACTCTTCTGTAATTTCACCCGATTGTAAATCTAGGCCAACGATTCCGATCTCCACGATCAGACCACCTTGATTCAGGAACCCTGTTGTCTCAATATCGACTACTGCAATTTTCATGACAAAGGTACTCCTTTATTCACGCTTCTACGTTTTTAAAATATAAATTTACATAACCGGCACATTTGAAGCTAGAGGTACATAGTTTGATAACCAAGGATGGATAGTTATATCTAATTCTTAGTTATTATTATCACTCATCCATTAAGCTTTACTTATATTCAGATAAAGAATTATTTAGGTGGGGTTGCATTAAATTACGCTATTAATGAATTTAAAACAATAAAAAAGGGACAATCAATGTCCCCTTTTCAAGTTTGTCAGACTGAAGTCTGACCTACATAAACGCAATGTTTACTTTTTCTTAGCCGCTCGCTTCTCATCACGCTTCAAACGTGAAGACGAATTAAAGGGGTCAAACCCCATTTATTCAGAATGACTACCCACTAAATTATTCTTTTCTAGAGCCCGATATATCTTTTTACTCGTTTTAGTTATTTTCTGTATATCTTTAAAGTTGGGAATTTCTCCATTTTCAAGACGTTCTTCCCATTCGGTAATTTCCATATATAAATAGTCTAAAAGATTTTTAGCACAGCCGTGCGTACATGTGTCCCCACATAATTCGTCTTCGCTTAGAGAAAATGGGAAGGTATCTTTAATTTTGTGAATGATGTCAGCCATTACAACATCGGTTTTAGGTTTCATATAAATATCCAAACACAATGCAAAAAGATGCCTATAGAATAATGCTGTTCACTTAAGCTTTAAGGAGAGG
>CAZWEA010000177.1:0-5088 GCA_964632635.1 uncultured Cocleimonas sp.
CTCCATTGATATGGCGCATTATACGCCCCAGATTGGCTTCTGGTGTTTGGATCAGCAGGTGGTAGTGGTTTTTCATCAGGCAGTAGGCATGGATGATGCCGTTAAGGCGTTGCTGTGCCTCTTCTACTATTTCAAGGAATATTTGGTAGTAGTACTTGTCATGAAAGATGGTTTGTCGACCTCTACCACGATTCATTACGTATAATAGGTATCTGCATATTCTATTCTTGGTGGTCTTGGCATGGATTTAGTGTATCGCTACAAGTAATGTGAAGCAACCAAACCGACCCCTTTTCTTCTTTTCATGCCTTTTCATGCACAAAATTGAGAAGGTATCAATGATGGTTGAGCTGATATTGAGGCTGGTCACTCTATAGAATTGCGAGTTGATAATATTGAGCAGGTACTTTCTACACCTATTTCAGATTTTTACGTGGCAAGTGCCAAACTAGCCATAAATGAGGGGCTAGTACCTAAAAACGAGGTGAAAAAAAACTGCTGGACAGCATAGATTAAGTTTTTACAGGCTTGTTATAAGAGAGCCAACATCGCGGCTAGCATTAAAAATAAACAACACTTCTACAGTTTGTTTGCTATCTAAAACACGATAATAACTATTGTAATTGCCATGAGACCAAACTCTGATTTCATCAATTAAATCTAACTCCTGCGAAATTTTTCCCGATAAAGGAAAAATAGAAAGTGTTTTTTCTAGTGAGGCTGTAATTTCATCAACAAAAGTGATTGCCCTAACAGGGTTATCCAGTGCAATATATTCACCAATAGCAAGCAAACCCTCCCTGGCGGATGGCATAATTATTATTTGATAATGCTTCATTTGCTGTTTTTAGATTTTATTCTTGCTTGTAATTCTGTTTTTAAATCAGCTATATAATCATCTGTTAATTCTTGCCCTCTGCCTGCTTTAGCATCAGCCAAACCAGCTTTAACACCTGCTTTAATGGTTTCTCTCATAGAATCTGCCAGTTCAAATATGGCTGGCAAGTTCTCCATAGAAAGCATCACCCCAACAGGGCGATTTCTTCTAGTAACCATGACAGGCTCACGCTGAGCGGTGTCTAAAAAAGCACCAAATGAGTTTTGTGCTTCTTTTGAGGTAATTATTTTCATGCTCATAACTCCAACAATTAATAGTAATGTAGTTATTATAGCTACTTCAGGGAAAAATCAAAACTTTTTTGTAGAATTTACCTGTGCTGATAATTGAGAAACAACTAAAAATATCAATAAAATCAGTTATTTCGATTAAATCGATATACTCAAAATAACAAAAACTCCCAACTAAGGGAGTTTTTAAGTTTTAAAGCCAATAGCACTAAAAATCAAAACCAAGCTGAATATCTGCACTTTTACTAATATCAGTGATATTTTCATCAAGTAGTCTCGGCTCGTCAATTTTTGGCTCATTAAGTGCCGGCAAATGCCGGGGTCAAGTTGGTTGCTTCACAATACTTTTGATTGTCTTCTCTATCTTTCTGCTAAAACATTTATCGGTCTATTTTTTTGTCCTGCTCTGATGCGTGATGAAACTCACAGACCCTGTATGCCCATTAAAATATTCGGCTATCTCTCGTAACCGGGCTACTGCTATTTCCTGTGACAGGCACATGGCTATCTTTCTTGCTTCGTTGCCTTTTTGTGGGTCTTTGATGACTTGTCTTATTGTTTCTTCTGTTGTTTTATAATATTTGGCCACATGCCTGTTCTAGTTGCAGATGACGAAAAACATTCTAAGGTTGAGGTACGATACTATGCTCCAGGAAAAACGGATGATGAAAGGAAGTTTTTTGTAGTTTTCACCATCCGAAAAAATCAAATTCGTGTTATCACCGCTAGAGATATGAGTAAAAAGGAATGAGAGGTATATTAAAATGAAAAAAATCCCCAAGTTTAACTCAGAGCAGGAAGAAAGAGATTTTTGGCATAAGGCAGATTCAACTGAGTTTGTCGAGTGGGATAAAGCTAAAAAAGTGGTTTTACCAAATCTTAAACCTTCTACAAAAAAAATATCTATCAGGTTACCAGAGAGTATGATTGAAGAATTGAAGTTATTGGCTAACAAACGTGATGTACCCTACCAATCATTGCTAAAAATATACTTATCCGAAAAAATATCACAGGAATTACATTCGCATTACAAAAGGCAGGTACTACCATTAAATGGTAGCTGGTAAAATCTCAAGTAGCTAATGTATGATCCTGGAATCATTATCCGATCAGCGGCCTCCACCTGTTCAGGAGGTGCTCCCATTTGTCCCAGTTACAACGCCAGGCGTTTACGTGCGTAGTGAATCAGATCCTCTCGTTCACTGCCGCACAGTTGCCACAGAGTTTCATCATCAATGGACTCAATCAACCGGCGGAAGCTTTCAAGCCTGTAAATTAGATCCTGCTTTTTTTTAATACAACGTGGCAACTACTTACAATAGCATCAAACACCCTGATCCTTGGCCCACGGTAATGGCGTGTCTGCCATAGGTCCTATCATTTCCATAATAGGTAGTGAATCAACGTTTGCTTTCAATTCACCATTGCTAAGAGAAACAGATGCTTCATATTTATCCCCCTTGTCGATAAGAAAACCAACACCCATTTCAATTCCTGTTCCTGGTGAGATGCTTTCTAATAAGTCTTTATCTATCGTTATCTGTAGTAGTCCATCAACCGCCTTTAGTGCATCTCCAATTGTAGCTAGTTGAGCTATTTTTCTAGCATCAACGTATTCCAGGTCTAGTGTTATGGCTGAAATACCAGTTCCATATCTAGCTTCTATCGTGAAATTAGATTTGATTCCTTTTCTTATGACATCAGTTAAGGCCAGGAGATAATATTCCTCTGCACTTGTAAATTCATCAGAGTCATTACTATTAAATATATTCTGGTTCATGACTATTTCTGCGTCTACTAACCGTTTCATTTCTTCCTTTGTTAGTCCCTCTAAACCAATGCTCACATGCAATCCAGCTCCCTTTATCTCGTCAGTTACCTTATCTGAATTACCATCAATGCTTTCTATGTCAAAGACAAAACTTCCTGACAACTCCTGGCCAACTTCTTCAATGGCACTTTTGAGCGATAGTCCAGCAATAACTACTGTTTCATCATTTGTTATTACTGTTGCCTCTGGTGCGTTAAATACAATTGATCCAACCAAGATGGCGTCTCTATATAATTCATCTATATCTATGTTCATTTTTGATGGGGCCATTTCAATCATGACGTTACTTCCATCCTCATCTTTACCTACCATCTTTAAATTGCCAAAGTGTATAACACCATCAAGTGTACTCACCTCTGCATTCGAAGTTACTAATGCAGATGACTGTCCAATAGTCATTCGAAAAGTCTCTTTGTTTGGCTCACCATATTTCAGATCTATTTCGGTTGAATCTAGTGTCATTGGAGCAATATCCAGAGTGCTAACTGTACTGCCATTAATCTTCACCAGTGTATTTGCTTCAAATGGTTCTTGATTACCAAACACCATCAATATTATATCTTTGGCATCCTGTGGTAATGAACCTGGATCTAAAGTCGTATGAATATAACTCATTCCTGTTTTTATCCCGTCAGGTGTAACCATCACAGGACCATTGTAAAAAGTATGCAGCAACGTAGCTTCCCTACTCTTATTATCTTCAAACTTATCTGCATCAAAGATAATTTTTGTCTCAGCCTTACTGCTGATGAATCCTTTCTGGAATGACTGTTTTTTGAATTTTACAAATGGTAATTCCTGCATAACACTTTTATTTGATTCCACAATCATCTTATCCAGGATCGCTTCTGTCTGACCGGAAGCGAACCATGTGCCTCCAGACCACAGTGCCGAAACTAATATCACAACCAATATAAATAGTTTTTTCATTTTATTTTCCTTTTTAATCGTTAGTTATTATTTAATTTCTGATAAAGCCTTCAACTGGAATCCATTCTTTCTTGTTCTTCTGGAGCCAGTGTTTACCGTCATGTTTATACGTGGTTTCAGATTTTATAATTCCCCACAAATATGAGGTAGTAATTTGCATCGTATCGCCTGTGTGGCTAAATCCAAATTCTGTAACCTTGAAGCCCCTTGACAGGTAAATCAAAATTATTATTCCAATGGAAAGTAAAAATAAGATAATTAGACTGCTTAATGTACACTGCTTCTCACTAGAATCCTTTGATTTATTGGTCTGAATTACTTCGGTATTGTCTGTCATGGTTGATTACATAAAATTATTGATATACATCTTCACACCAAAGTATGTATGTACTGCCAATACGACAAAAAGAATTAAGTACCCAAACAGATATCCCACTCTTTCATCACCATTGATTTCTTCTTTCTTAGAGGGTACAAGCAGGCCGGCAATAATTACTGCAACACCAACGAACAACCCTGGTTTATTTACCCATAATAGTTTGGCAACCGCAGATATAATGTCGTGCTTCATTGAATCTCAGAATTTTCCTATTTAGATGTGTGGAAGTTTAAATGGCTTCCAGCTTTTTAATGAAAGCTATTGTCACAGAAATATGTGTGGATTTCTGTGAAGTGATGACTATTTTCATAACGATGCTTATACCTTATGTCTTTTGAATAATTACCATTAAGAAGACTTGGGTGATAAATTTATATTTAAGAATGTCTGTCTTTCCTGGTGATATCGGTCGTCATGATTTATTTGGATGTTTAGGTATGATTTATCACTGCTGTCCCGAATGGCACTAAGTTAAGCACTTTTAGTATGAGGGTCATATCTGATAAAGCCGATCCAGCACAAGGTTAAGCTGTTGGCAGATCATGAAAAAGACCCTTAACCTGGTGCCATTCACTGATGTCCCGTTAACTTTTTAAATGATACATGTGGTCGATACAATAACCATACCCATGGGTTTTGATAAAACTGGCAAATACCCGTCTTGCCCGTGGAAACGCTGTGAAGGAGCGCAGCGACTGAGGAAGTACTCCTGGGGTGCGCTGTGAAGGAGCGCAGCGACTGAGGAAGTACTCTTGGGGTGCGGGAATCTCATGATGATTCGCATTCTTTCAGGCATGGATCCCCGTTTTCACGGGAATGA
>CAZWEA010000178.1:0-5080 GCA_964632635.1 uncultured Cocleimonas sp.
TCCCGACATTCGCCTTGTAAGGGCGACGCTCTACCAACTGAGCTAATCACCCACTTTGGCAATAAATAAATAAATACCAAGTGGAACCAGAATCATATACCGTAGTATTTGACCCCAGAAAGCGCGCTAGTTTACTGCATCTTTTAGAGCTTTACCAGCCTTAAATGCAGGATTATTTGCGGCTTTAATTTGGATTGTTTCACCCGTACGAGGATTACGTCCCTGACGTGCTTTACGCTCACGAACCAAGAATGTACCAAAGCCAATCATAGTCACTTGCTCGCCTTTCTGTAACGTTTCTGTGATAGTCTCAAGAAACCCCTTAAATGCTCTTTCGGCATCAGCTTTTGTTAATCCTGACTTCTCAGCTACAGCATCAATTAATTCAGATTTATTCATAATTTTCCTTCCTTCAGTAGATTTATTTCGTGTAAAAAATGATTATGCTCATTTCATGAGTTCTTATTCTTCCTATACCCTGTAGTGCCTAATACACTACGATTCGCAAGCCGCCATTTATACCAGCGCATCACCCAAAACTCAATAAGAATCAGTAAAAAAAATGAATTAATTGACTTGATTTATATATATATTAAGAAAAAAAGGGAAATCTAGTGAGGTAGCGCATTATCATCCTGATCTTGATCACCACGTGATTGTTTCGCATTATCACATTCATCATCAATATCCTCTTCCTCAGATAGAGCCTCAGGCATACTCTCTAGGGCTATTTCTAGTACTTCATCTATCCATTTAACGGGTTTAATCGTTAAACCTTTTTTTACATTGTCCGGGACATCTTCTAAGTCTTTCTCATTCTCTGAAGGTATCAAAACGGTAGTAATACCACCACGATGCGCCGCTAGCAGCTTCTCTTTTAAACCACCAATAGGCAATACTTCACCACGTAAAGTTATTTCACCTGTCATAGCGACTTCAGCCTTAACAGGAATACCTGTCATTGATGAGACAATAGCTGTGACCATTCCAACACCCGCACTTGGACCATCTTTTGGCGTCGCGCCTTCAGGCACATGTATGTGAACATTTTTCTTTTTTAAGAATTTTTGAGTAATACCTAACTCTCTAGAACGACTTTTAACTACTGTCTCTGCAGCCTGTATTGACTCCTGCATTACCTTACCTAGGCTACCCGTACTTTTAACATGGCCATTTCCAGCCACAACAACACTTTCGATAGTCAGTAATTCACCACCTACAGAAGTCCATGCTAAACCAGTCACCTGACCAATTTGGTTTTTCTTATCTGCTTTACCGTAATCAAATTTTTGAACACCGAGGTATTTGGATATATTGCGAGCAGTTACCGCCGATTTAGATTTCTTGCCTAAGAGGTGCTCTCTAATTACTTTGCGACAAATTTTAGAGACCTCTCTTTCTAATCCGCGCACCCCAGCCTCTCGCGTATAATGACGTATGATTGACTGAATAGCGGAATCACTAATGGTAACCTCACCTTTCTTAACCCCGTTATCTTTATATTGCTTAGGAATAAGATAATTTTTTGCAATATTTAACTTTTCATCCTCTGTATATCCTGGAATACGAATAATTTCCATTCTATCCAAGAGAGGCCCTGGGATATTCATACTATTTGATGTCGCTACGAACATCACATCAGACAAATCAAAATCTACTTCAAGATAGTGATCCGCAAACGCATTATTTTGTTCTGGGTCAAGTACTTCTAACATGGCAGATGCAGGATCCCCACGAAAATCTGTAGCCATTTTATCTATTTCATCTAGCAAGAATAGTGGATTACGAGTTTTTACTCGTGAAATATTTTGAATGATTTTACCTGGAAGAGCACCAATATAAGTACGACGGTGACCACGGATTTCTGCTTCGTCACGAACACCACCTAAGGCCATACGTGTATATTTTCGACCTGTTGCTCTTGCCAAAGATTTTCCCAGTGAGGTTTTTCCAACACCAGGAGGACCAACTAAACACATAATTGGGCCTTTAAGTTTCTTTACACGTTGTTGTACTGCCAAATATTCAACTATTCTTTCTTTTACTTCATCTAAGCCATAATGATCTTCATCAAGAATTTTTTGTGCCTTGGATAAATCTTTAGATATTTTAGATCTTTTACTCCATGGTAGTCCTACCATCCAGTCAATATAATTGCGAACCACCGTAGCCTCTGCCGACATAGGTGACATCATCTTAAGCTTTTTTAGTTCTTCTTCTGCTTTCTCTTTTGCTTCTTTTGGTAGCTTTGCTTTAACTAATTTTTCAGCCAACTCCTCTAATTCATTTGCTGGAGTATCCTCTAACTCACCTAACTCCTTCTGAATGGCTTTCATTTGCTCATTTAGATAATACTCACGCTGGCTTTTATCCATCTGCTGTTTTACGCGACCACGAATACGTTTTTCTACCTGTAAAAGATCTATTTCACCCTCTACTAAAGTAATCAAGTGTTCCAATCTTTCTTTAACAGAATCAATCTCAAGTATTTCTTGCTTAGCAACTACTTTTAAACCCAAATGTGCAGCAATCGCATCAGAAAGACGATCTGGCTCATCCATTCCTGATAATGAGGATAATACTTCAGGCGGTACTTTTTTATTCAAATTAACATATTTATCAAATAAATTAACTAAAGCCCTACTTAATAGCTCTACTTTTCTTTCATCATAATCACTATCTACAGCAAGCATGCTGATATCAGCAGTGAAGTATTCACCTTCTATATCCATTGAATTGATATTGACTCTTTCAACACCTTCAACTAGGACCTTTAGAGTGCCATCTGGTAACTTCAATAACTGTAAGATAGTTGCCAATGTACCAATCTCAAAAAGATCTTCAGCATTTGGTTCATCAACTTCCGCACTTCGTTGTGCAACCAATAAAATTTGCTTACTATTTTCCATCGCTTCATCTAGAGACTTTATTGATTTCTCTCTTCCAACGAAAAGTGGGATTACCATATGTGGATATACAACAACGTCTCTTAACGTTAATACGGGTATATCTTTGATTGATTGCTGCGAATTATCAGTAGCCATACTTGCCTCATTATTTTCTTTAGCTTCGCTAAAGATCAATACTATATATTAGGACTTAATATTAAAAATCAATTAAGCAACAGTATTTTACTTGAATTACCTCAATAGCAGAATGCTCTACCATCGAAAATAAACTATTGAAGGTGTTACAAAATATAAACAAATGATTAATCTTGATATATTAACCTACAATACTCTCGCAACCTCAATACCCTCCCCTACTTCTTTGATAATTAATACAGCCAAATAACATTACTGTGTTAAATTAAAGGAGAAATGCCTAAGCCTAAATAATATTATTATTTTTATTATAAAAACTGACCCAATAATTGGGGCAGTTTCGTTATGAATACATCACCATATGTGTATCAGCTTTTTGATGATGCTTTTTTCTTTTCTTCTTTACCTTCATATATTAAATAAGGTTGTGATCCACCATTTACAACAGACTCATCTACAACAACCTTACTCACATCTTTTTCTGAAGGGAGTTGATACATCGTATCTAACAAAATCTTTTCCATAATAGAACGCAAACCTCTAGCACCTGTTTTATGAGCCATTGCTTTTTTAGCAATTGCATGTAAGGCATCATCGCGAAAATCTATTTCCGCACCTTCCATTTCAAACAGCCTTTTATATTGTTTTGTAAGTGCATTTTTAGGCTCGGTAAGAATACGCACTAGTGCATCTTCGTTGAGCTCTTCAAGCGTCGCAATAACGGGCAAACGACCAACAAACTCTGGGATTAAGCCGTATTTCACCAAATCTTCAGCTTCAACTTCTCTAATGACATCACCAAAAGCTCTATCATCATCAGGTGCTTTAACTTCTGCGGAAAACCCTATACCACCTTTAGAAGATCTATCTAATACAACTTTATCCAGGCCGGAAAAAGCACCGCCACAAATAAATAGTATATTTTTCGTGTTGACTTGCAAAAACTCTTGTTGTGGGTGTTTACGTCCGCCCTGTGGTGGTACAGAAGCTATGGTTCCTTCAATTAGCTTCAACAATGCTTGTTGAACCCCCTCTCCTGACACATCACGAGTGATAGATGGGTTATCAGACTTTCTTGAAATTTTATCAATCTCATCAATATAAACGATGCCTGTTTCAGCTTTCTCAACATCATAGTCACACTTCTGTAATAGCTTTTGAATAATGTTCTCTACATCTTCACCAACATAGCCAGCTTCCGTCAAGGTAGTAGCATCAGCCATCGTAAATGGAACATTTAACATTCTAGCCAATGTATCAGCTAACAATGTTTTTCCACTACCTGTTGGACCAATGAGTAAAATATTACTTTTAGAGAGTTCAACATCATCTTTTCCAGACTTACTTTCCATCCGTTTGTAATGATTATAAACAGCAACAGAAAGGACTTTTTTAGCAGTAGTTTGATCTATGACATAATCATCTAAAAATGAGTTTATTTCTGCTGGTATCGGCAAGTCACGTTCACTGCTCTCATCCTTTTCCTGAAGTTCTTCGGTAATTATATCATTACACAAATCCACACATTCATCGCAAATAAACACAGAAGGACCTGCGATAAGCTTCCTTACCTCATGTTGACTTTTCCCACAAAAAGAACAATAAAGTAATTTTCCATCACTTTTACTTCCTTTGTCACCTTTTTCATCTTTGCTCATTTACAAAAAACCTCAATCTGGGTAATCACTTCCACAACTTAAATATAACCCTATCTATCTAAAAGTACAGTAAGAACAGATAAAATCAGGATAATACTAACAGCTTATACCTGTATACATGAAAAAAGCCTGAATAACAGGCTTTTTTTAAAACTTTTTAAAGCAACAAGTAACTATCTTGCAGTTAGAACAGTATCAATCAAACCGTAATCTTTAGCTGTTTTTGCATCCATAAAGTTATCTCTATCAGTATCCTTTTCAATTGTCTTCATACTCTGTCCCGTATGATGAGCTAAAACTGAGTTTAACTCATTACGAATTTTCAGAATTTCTTTGGCATGAATATCAATATCAGATGCCTGCCCTTGAAAACCACCT
>CAZWEA010000179.1:0-5011 GCA_964632635.1 uncultured Cocleimonas sp.
CGTTTGAGGGCTTTTTTTTTAACTAAAATAAAAATATCTAGCGCTTCTCTTCTGATTTAGCTTGCCTGAAAACAGGCGGATGTAAAAAGTAATCCAAATCATCATAGGTAATGAGCCCAATATACTTATCAACAATTTCACCTTTAGGATTGATCACGTAACTAGTAGGAATTCCCATAATAATACCAAAGGAAAGCATGGTGCTTTCTTGCATTGGGAATAATGGGTAATTAATTCCTAACTCACGTTTAAAGGTAATGATATCTGCAATATCACTTCCACCTGCATCAATACCCAGTACCACAAAATTATCTTTGTTATCATTAGCAAATCGTAGAATATCAGGTATTTCAGCGCGACATGGCGGACAGTAAGTTGCCCAATAATTAACCAGCACCCATTTACCTTTATAGTCACTCATTTTATGCATCTTTCCCTGAATATCTTTAAAAGAAAATTCTGGAGCCTTGTCATAGGCATGTGCTGAAACGTGCAAATAAAACAAAGAGAAAATTAAAGTTATAGCCCGTATTAATGTTATTTTTTTCATGAAGCGTATGCTCTATTATTTTGAGTTCAAATTCAAGTCAATTTACATGTATCAAATATCAAAAGAATTGTTTGGGCAGATATTCCGTTTTTTGTAGAGGCATCCCCCCCTTTTTTTGATAATTGCACTCTATTTCGCTTTTCTATCTGGGATCTGGGTTAAACTAAGATGTCATATCGCCATTAATAAGGAATAAGCATGTCTGATTCAACAGTAATCTACCATAACCCTCGCTGCTCAAAATCACGTGCCGCAATGGAACTAATCACAGAAAAAGGTATTGAAGTAGAAGTGGTTAAATATCTTGAGACGCCACCAGATAAGTCTACCTTAAGCAACATCCTTGACATGCTTTCACTTGAGCCTCGTGAATTAATGAGAAAAGGAGAGCAAGAGTATAAAGATAATAATCTTGCCGATGAAAGTCTTAGTCGAGATCAGCTGATTGATGCCATGGTAAAATTCCCGAAGCTAATTGAACGTCCAATCCTGATTAAAGATGGTAAAGCGGCAATAGGCAGACCTATCCAAAATATTATTGATATATTATCCTAGCATCATGAAACAAGTTCTTATTATTTATTACTCACGAAGTGGTTCCACTGCCGAAATGGCAAAGCTGATTGCGCGTGGCGCAGAAGGCGTTGATGGCGTAGAGGCCGTTTTACGCACGGTGCCAGAAATTTCAGAAAATTGTGAAGCAACAGAAGCTAAGGTTCCTGATAACGGTTCACCTTATGTCACTCTAGATGAGCTTAAAAACTGTGATGCACTCGCATTAGGTAGTCCGACACGTTTTGGCAATATGGCGGCCCCTTTAAAATATTTTCTAGAAAAAACCAGTGGTCAGTGGCTATCAGGCGCGCTAGTTGGTAAGCCAGCAGGTGTCTTTACTTCGACATCAAGCTTACATGGAGGACAAGAGTCAACACTGCTTAGCATGATGATTCCACTGTTGCACCATGGCATGATTATCAGTGGTCTACCCTATACCGAATCAGAATTATTAACCACCTCCACAGGCGGAACACCTTATGGGCCATCGCATGTGGCGGGCTCCATGAGTGATTTACCTTTAAGTAATGAAGAAAAAGCCTTATGTAAAGCGCTAGGGAAACGTCTTGCCAACTTAGCCATCGTCTTATAATCATATGGATATAACAACTTTCTGGCGTGCTCTAGCCGCGATAGGTATTATCGGCTTGATCATTCTAATTATCATCTGGAATGGCTGGATGACGCCGATTCAAAAAATCCCACGTTCGATTGAAATTACAATAATGGTTGCGCCATTATTGTATTTTTTAAGGGGAATCTTACATGGCAATCGCGATACCTTTATTGCTGTGATGCTGCTTTCATTCGTCTATATATTGATGGGAATCTGGTATCTCTATTCTGATCAAGAAAGAATTTATGGAATGCTTATGCTTGTAGCGAGTATGTCTTTATTTTTTGGGACACTTTTGAATGTCTGGATTCTTGATAAACGTGATAAGCAAAATAGCAATGAATCCTAAAGAAAGATCACAGTAGTGCTTTCAAAGCTTCACTATCCAACAACTCAATTTTACCGCGTCCTAATTCAATTAGCTGGTTAATTTCAAGCTTCTTAAGTTGACGAGAAACTACTTCGCGTACGGTACCTATTTCTGAAGCTAATTCTTGATGTGTTATCACGATATATGGGCTTTCCTCTCCTAAAGACAGTAATGCTGAAATGAGCTGATGTTCAATAGAAGTGGAGCATAGCGACTCCATACGAGAAATAATTTCTGTAAGTCGACGGCTGAAAGTAGAAAAAACAAAGCGACGAAATATTTCAGACATCTGTAACGTTTCATGAAAGACATTGGCAGAAATTGCGATAACCGTCATATCTGTTTCAGATATGCCTTCTGCTGGAAACTCTTTATTAGCAAATAAACAAGAGGTTGTTAACACGCAATCATCGCCAGGATTAAGATGATATAAAACCACTTCTCTTCCTGGCTTTGTTAAAAACTGAACACGCATACGTCCTTCTGCAACTAATAAATAGTCCGAACATTGTGAGCCTGGCATAATAATTCTTTGCTTTGCAGCTACAGTAATTAGCTTACTAGCAGTGATTAGCTTATCAAGGTGAATATCGCCACAATTATAAAGATCGGGGAATTTCTGTTGCCATAATTGTTGTTGATTGCTAGGGCTTTTCATCGATAAATTCCTTTGGGTACGAGTCATATACGCTGATAGCTACTATTAAGATGTATTATTCTGGCTTATTGTTGTCTTAATCAAAAGAACCAAAAAAAAAGGACGCATAAAGCGTCCTTTAGGTTTTACTGAGCTGTTACTTTTAATCAGTTGTATTATCTAATTCAAAAGGATCTTCAGCTTCTGTTGGGTTTGAACGAGTATTTTTGGTGCTTTGCTTTGCATTGATCTTTTTTCGGAGTCTGCGGTGTAAGAACCAGTCAACACTAAAGAAGCGTCCAGCACCCATAAAGAAGAGAGCTAAAAGCATTAAGAAGTAGATAAATAACTTGCTGAAGTCAGTGCCACTCATATCCTTGTAGCCGTGAGTCAATAGCATGTCTTTTAATGTGGCAATGATGTCTTGTCCATTAAGAGCAATTAGAGCGCTAAGTCCAATAAGCGCAAGTAAAGGTAAAGAAATCCAGCGAACGGCGAAGCCTATAAGCAATAAAAAAGCACCAACGACTTCGAGTGCACCAATTGCTGTTGTCAAAGTACCGGCAATTGCTTCACCTATAAATGGTAGAGAACTCAAACTAGAAGACACAGCTTCATGTGCGGAATTTTCGGTATTAAACCACGTAAGTGGGTTGTACCATTGCGTGTTATCGTTTGTGAATAAACCTAGGTTTTGCTTTCCTTGAACCCAAAGTAATGGGGCGAGAAACAAACGAAATAAAAGTGGTGGTAGAAAGTCGAGGCCTCTAAGCCAGCCGAAACTAAAAAAACCGAGTAAAAACTTAGTCATAAAAATACACTCCTTTGTGGGGGTTAGGTGTGCCTATTTGACTAGTTTCTACTCGGTTTTGCAAGCTGAATTTATGAGCTTACAAGATTCAGTTGTTAATTAAGCAGATAATCAGCAACTAAAGTGTTGATAAAGTTAGTTTATTTCCAAAAAGGCTTGGATATTTCTATCTCAGCCTGTGAGCGTGTTAAGCCAATATCCTTTAGTAATCTATCATCTAACTTGGCAAGTTGCTTTCTTTGGCGAGAGCGACTGATCCAAGTATTAATCATTCGCTTTGGTTTACGAATTGAAATTGAGTTTTTTTGTCTGCAGGTAGACAAGCTCTCTGAAAAATTATACTGTTGATTTTGTTCGATGTAGACTGACATAACATGCCTCCTAATATGGGCTGATTAATGTAGTTTGATTAAATTGGAGGCCTCTAAGTATGGAGACCTCCCTATATGATTTACCCCCTACAGGTATACCATGAGTGTATTTAACGCTTCCCATTGAAAACTTTCCAATCGTTTTATCAGAAGGGGGTCATCAGGAATCCCGATTGTTCATCACTCAAAATGATGACACTATAAGGACATGGAACTTTATCAGCTAAGAACATTCGTTACCGTTGCCGAAACAGGCAATCTCACTCAAGCAGCAGAACGGCTTTTTACTAGTCAGCCAGCCGTTAGTGCGCATATTAAAGCTTTGGAAGAAGAGCTAGAAATTAAGCTTTTTAATCGTAGCCCTAAAGGTATGCGCTTAACTGATCATGGTATTGCTTTGCGTGAAAAAGCTCAGATGGTGCTTAATGCCAGCAATGATCTCAAATTAAAGGCTAAAACCTTACAAGGTATTTTAACGGGGCAAGCAAAGGTTGGCTTAAATACAGATGCTGAATATTTATTATTAGCTAAATGGCATCTAGCCTTAATGTCCAAATATCCACAGTTAAAAATTCAACTTACACAGGGTAGTTCAGGAGAGCTAGTTAAGGATGTTGGTAGTGGAAAATTAGATGTTACCTTTTTCTCAGGTGATCATATTTATGATGAGATCGGCCATATTAACCTCTGCACCACAGATGCGGTTATTGCTGCAGCACCTAAGTGGAAGGAGCAGTTAACAAATGCAGGAGCAGAAGAGTTATCACAATTACCATGGATTTATCCTGAGCCTTTATGTATTTATCATAAATTTATTCGGGAGCTCTTTAAAAATACTAAAAAGCAACCCGCATGGGTAACCTCTAGTGCGACTGAAGATTCAACCATTGCTTTTTTACGCTCTGGTGTGGGACTTGCTTTTATTCGTAGCGATGAAGCCGATGTGTTGCTAAAAAAAGGTGAAATAATTGTGTGGCCAGGTGAAGCCTTCACAATGCCACTGCGAGTAGCCTATTTAAAGTCAAGAAAAGAAGATCCTATTGTAAAGGCTTTGCTTGAGATGATAGTCGAGAAGTTTGCTGATCGATGTAAGATGAACCC
>CAZWEA010000180.1:0-4969 GCA_964632635.1 uncultured Cocleimonas sp.
GAAACTGTACGTTTAACCGCATCCTGCCAGCCTTGTTTCTTTTTCTGTCGTGTTTTTTTGTCCATATCGGGGGTGAATTGTTGATCCATTTTCCAGTCTTGAGAAAACTCTTTTTGATCTTTCCATACGCCTGCATAACTTCCTGCTAACCAAGCGGCTCCGAGTGCTGTGGTTTCTAATACTTTGGGTCTGTCAATTGTTGCATTTATAATATTGGCTAAATATTGCATGGTCCAATTGCTGGCTGTCATACCTCCATCGACACGCAATAGGGTTTTGTTTATATCATTTGTTGGCATTGTTTTTTGCCAGTCATCTTGCATTGCTTTTAAAAGGTCAGCGGTTTGATAGCAGACGGATTCTAAAGTGGCTCGGGCTATTTCATTGGCTCCAGATGATTGTGTTAAGCCACAGATTAATCCTTGTGCATTCGCGTCCCAGTAGGGTGCACCCAGCCCAGTAAAGGCAGGAACAAGGTACACTTCTTGTTCTGAGTCAGAGGCTTCAGCCATGGCATCACAATGACTGGCTTTTTCAATAATGCCAAGACCATCGCGTAACCATTGCACCGCTGCGCCTGCCATAAAGATAGAGCCTTCTAGAGCGTAGCTGGTTTTCCCGTTTAAGCGATAGGCTAGGGTGGTTAATAAGCGATGCGATGATGGCACAAAGTTGTCACCTGTATTTAGCATAATAAAACAACCCGTGCCGTAGGTTGATTTGACCATGCCAGGTTTAAAACATGCCTGACCAATTGTAGCGGCGTGTTGATCTCCTGCTATGCCATAGATTGGAATTTCTGATCCGAACAAACTGGCATCTACTTTGCCAAAATCAGCTGCACAGTCATGTACTTCTGGGAGAATGCTTGAGGGTATATTAAAAATATCTAACAGTTCTTGATCCCACTGCTGTGTTTTTATATTAAAGAGTAGGGTGCGTGATGCATTTGTGGCATCCGTTGCATGTACTTTTCCTTTGGTGAAATTCCACAATAGCCAGCTATCAATGGTGCCGAAAAGTAAACTTCCCGTTGCTGCTTTAGTGCGTGCACCTTCAATATTTTCGAGGAGCCAGTTGATTTTTGTGGCAGAGAAATAAGGGTCTAATAATAAACCTGTCGATTCAGAAACATGCTTTTCGTGTCCGTCATTCTTGAGGTTCTGACAATAGTCACTGGTTCGCCTATCCTGCCAGACAATAGCGTTATAGATAGGTTTTCCAGTGTTCTTATCCCACAAAACAGTTGTTTCACGTTGATTGCTAATGCCTAAGGCTGTGATGTCTTTGCTGCTTAAACCTGCATTTTTAATGGCGAGTCGTGCGGTTTCAATACAGCTTTGTAAAATTTCCTCTGGATTGTGCTCAACCCATGCAGGCTTTGGGTATATCTGTGCTATCTCCTGCTGCGCCATGCCACAGATGGCATAGTTCTTATCAAAAATAATTGAACGCGTAGAAGAGGTTCCTTGATCAATAGCTAGAATATAATGACTCATACATTTGATTATAGGAGATATAATTATTGAGACCTGATGTTGTTATTCTAATTGTTAAAAAAAGGGGGGGGTGCCAATTCTGTATTACCTAGTTATTCTAGCGACTACAGTAGATATGATTCACTTTAATTCGAAATCAATAATAATAGGTAAATGATCACTGGCTATTTTAGAGAGTTTATAGCGACAGCGTTTTGCTGATATAAGTTGTAAGCCGCCACGATAGTAAACACGGTCGAGCCTTCCTTGGGGGGCAAATGAAGGAAAGGTTTGGATTCCTTTGGAGAGACCTGAAGCATTTTTTTGATGAGTTGCACATTGAAAACCAAAACCTTCAATAAATAAAGCGCGCAAAAGTGATCGCCAGTCATTAAAGTCGCCACCAATCATGCAAGATGTTTGTTTGTCTAAGGATACATATTCTTTGCTTCGAAATAAAATACCTGCTTGTTTTTGACGTTCTTTTGCGGATAAGCCCAGATGTAGGTTAAATACTTCTAGTAGGTGTTCACCGTTATTAATCTCAATGCTAGTGTGTTGGCAGCCGCGACGCTTGCGTTTGCCAACAGTTAAGTCAATATTTCGTTCGCGTATAATTGGAAAGCGACTGAGTGTTGCATTGCCATAATGCCCTTTTCGTAAAGTGACATTATGTCCCATCGCGTAATAGGGATAACCCAGTGCATTGGCTAATTCTTTTGCTAGTTTTAACTCACGGGAACGAGGTGCTCCTTCATCTACTTCTTGAAGTAACACAATATCGGCATCATGATTGCGTAAGATTTCAATGATTCGCTCAGGCGCAAAACGTCGATCGATACCAATGGCGCGGTGGATATTGTAGCTAATAACGCGAATATTCATCCTCTTTTATCTCCAGCTTATTGCCATTTATCTTCGTCTTTCATTGTCTATCTCTTAAACTGTATTGCATTAATAAAAAAGCACCTTATATTGTACGCCAAGGCTAAGATGCAATATCCACAGTGATACTCAGTTTAAGAGATCGCTTAATAAGGATAGTGTAGAATGCCTGCCAAATAAGTATAAGCATGTTTTAGGAGAAAGCACATGTCAGAAGTCACTCGCGATCAAATTGATAGTATTTTAAAAGGTATTGATGATAAGTATCTTGAAAAAGATATAGTTTCGGCAAATTTTATTAAAGATGTTGATATCAAGGGAGATACTGTTTTTGTTCGTATCGAACAAAACTATCCATCGGGTTCATATCGTGATGAATTAGCCGCAGCAGTAAAAGCTGAATTAGAAGCAGATTCAGCGATTCAAAAAGCTGAAGTTACCGTTGAACAAAAGGTGACTGCTCATACCGTACAAAAAAGTTTAAAGCGTATTGATGGTATTAAAAATATTATTGCAGTTGCTTCAGGTAAGGGTGGTGTGGGTAAATCTACGACTTCCGTTAACTTAGCGCTCGCTTTAGTAGCGGATGGTGCGACAGTGGGCATGTTAGATGCGGATATTTACGGTCCAAGTCAGCCACGCATGTTAGGCATTAGTGGTAGCCCAGAATCTGAAGATGGCAAAACATTAGAGCCAATGACGAATTACGGCATCAAAGCGATGTCGATTGGCTTCCTAGTCGAAGAAGATACGCCAATGATCTGGCGTGGTCCAATGGTGACTCAGGCACTAGAGCAGTTGTTAAATGATACTAACTGGGGTGAACTTGATTACTTAATCGTTGATTTACCACCAGGTACTGGTGATACGCAATTGACGCTTTCACAGAAAATTCCTGTCAGTGGTGCTGTGATTGTAACTACGCCTCAAGATATAGCATTATTAGATGCCCGCAAGGGATTGAAAATGTTTGAGAAGGTCGAGGTTCCTGTGCTCGGTGTTGTTGAGAATATGAGTATTCACATTTGTAGTGAGTGTGGTCATGCTGAACATATCTTCGGTGAAGGTGGTGGAAAGCGTATGGCGGATGAGTCAGATGTTAGTTATCTTGGTGCATTGCCATTAGACTTAACTATTTGTCAGCAAGCGGATGAAGGCAAGCCAACCGTGGTTGCTGAACCTGATAGTAAAAATACTGAACTGTATAAAGCTATTTCACGTAAAATGGCAGCAAAACTTGCTCAACAGGGTAAGGATTACAGCACTAAATTCCCTAATATTGTTATTCAAAATACATAATACTAGCCCTTTGCATGAGAGAATGGTGAGAGAAAAATAGTGTAACTTTAGCTGTTCTTCTTCTCTATACCCTTATTTTTCTTAAGTCACGTTATCACACACGCTTGTGTTAACGTGATTTAAGGGCTCTCTATTCTAGTGCAGTGTAGCTTTAAAAATTAGCGTCTAGCGTTGCCAGAAAATTCTTTGTTTATATTCCAAGTTATATCCTCTAAAATATTACTTCGGGCTTTTCCTCTAGGAATTATTAAATGAATACATTTTTCGGTTTACAAAATAGACAATGGCACCCCCCCCTTCTTTCAACAATTGTAATAAACACTAGATCCACACTAATGCGTACTAGAGTAGGTTCTAGTTTTCTCCTCATTAGCGTGTTACTGCTGCTATTATCTCTAACGTCTTGTTCTTCAAGTGGTATCAAGGGTGTTGTAGAGCCTCCAAAAATCCAAGTCCATAAAGTCGAGATGGGTAGCTTTAATCTGAGTGGTGGTAATGCCACGTTTATTTTAGATATCACTAATCCCAATCGTTTTTCTATTCCTTTAAATGGGTTTAACTATGGTTTAAAGCTCAATGGGGTTGAAGTGGCAAAGGGAGTTAAGGAACATAAAGTGACGATTCGCGGTGGACAATCTTACAAAATGGCTATTCCACTTTCATTTAGTTTTACCAATATGGTACAGATGCTGCCAGACCTTTTGCGTAGTAGAAAATTAAATTATGATGTGGGTGGCTCTGTACATTTACCTTGGTTTAATATTCCATTTAATCGCAGTGGTAGTGCTAATTTAAAGTGATTCATTTTTTTGAATTTGTCACTACTAAGCCATCAAATAGTATTCTAAGAAAATAAAATATGAGTATAAAGTCAGATAAATGGATCCGCAAAATGGCGGAACAAGAAGCTATGATCGAGCCTTTTGAAGCGGGTCAAATGCGTCATCGTAATGTTAATGGTGAGCAGCAACGGATTGTTTCTTATGGTACTTCAAGTTATGGTTATGATGTTCGTTGTGCAGATGAATTTAAAATATTTACTAATATTAACTCTGCCATTGTTGACCCTAAAGCCTTTGATGAAAACAGTTTTGTCGATGTTCAATCGGATGTATGTATCATCCCACCGAATTCATTTGCATTAGCGCGAACCGTTGAATATTTCAGGATTCCACGCAGTGTATTAACCATCTGCTTGGGTAAATCAACCTATGCACGCTGTGGCATTATTGTGAATGTCACCCCATTAGAACCTGAGTGGGAAGGGCATGTGACCCTTGAGTTTTCGAACACATCACCATTACCTG
>CAZWEA010000181.1:0-4911 GCA_964632635.1 uncultured Cocleimonas sp.
GCGACTAATGATATGGGATCAACAGCTTGTGATGCTATCACCTTCAATGTATTAGATAACGATAGTGACCCTGATGGCGATGCTTTAAAAATTATCGGTGTTAGTGGAGCAAACCTTGGTAGTACTGTAATCTCAGGATCTACCATTGTTTATACTCCATCAAGCATGTGTACTACAGGCAAAATTGGAATGGATAACTTTAAATACACGATCTCTGATGGACATGGACATGAAGCGTCTGCATACATTAAAGTAAATGTGAAAGGTGTTCCTAGTAATCTTGATGCTGAGCCAGATGATATAACGACTTGGGTAGATGAATCAGTTGTTATTAACGTCTTAGAAAACGATATGGGTACAGGCATAAGAATTGCATCTGTAGATACACCTAAGAATGGTAAAGCAATGATTATGGGTGGCTCTATCAAGTATATGCCAGCACCTGGTTTTAAAGGAACAGATAGTTTCTGGTATGATATTGTTGATGCAAATGGTAATAAAGACTCTGCATTAATACTTGTCTATGTAGAAGAAGGATATACGAAAGGTAACCCAATGGGTGACGTTGAAGTTCTAGATTAGTATTATGATTGATATAGGAATACTAATCTAATTGGTCAAGGAAGACCTAGGAAAAGCCGCAGTTTTTACTGCGGCTTTTTTTATGCATTGAAAATGTATAAGCCACACTGCTGTGATAATATACGGACATATAAATTTCCCCTTTAAAATAATATGAAAAAAAAACGTAATTGGTTGCGATACCTGATAGAAATAATACTCATCATTGTAATTATTTTTGGTATTAGAACATGGCAACAAAAGGATCTAGTTAGTGGTGCTGCCCCAAGCTTTCAAAGTGTCATGCTTGATGGTAAAACAGTGAATTTGGAAGACTACAGCGGTAAACCATTTATTCTACATTTTTGGGCAAGCTGGTGCCCCTTTTGCAAGTTCGAAGAAGGCAGTATTAGTGAAATTCAAAATGATTGGCCTGTATTAACTGTTGCCTATCAGTCGGGTGATAAGTCAGAAGTTGAGACTTTTATGAAGGAGAGAAAAATTCTTTCATGGCCAACCATTGTCGATCAAGACAGCCGCCTTGCTGCATTATTTGGTGTTAAAGGCGTGCCTACAAGTTATGTCATAGATGGGTCTGGTAATATTCGATTTACTGAAGTTGGCTTGACTAGCGGTTGGGGTTTACGAGCCCGATTATGGTGGGCTGATAAATTTAAAACAAATAGAGGCTCTACACTATCGCCAAACTAAGGTTCTAACTTGTAATCCTTAATCTTCAAAAAAGAGGGGGGGTGCCATATGGTCTTATGTGTATATATAACTCGTGAACTGATAAAAAGAGATAGAATTTTTCTCTCGTCCAGAGTTATGCTGAGGTCTCAATAAATGATTCAAAGCATCTTTCACTCAATATTATTTTCCAATCAGTGAAATTAGGTCTTTTTCTTAGTAATTTACGTTGTCATAAAACCAAGATTGGTATTATTGAAATTCTTTAGATTTGGAAAGATTTCATGCATATCACTATCCGTCATTCCCATCCACTGTGCTAATGTAGCGCCATACTGGTCAACACTATACTTTGGAACAAATCGTCCAGTATCTTCAGCATCATCAGGCCCATCAATACTAAAATCTATCGAGTTACCATGGATTTGACCACCTTTCACCGCGCCACCCATAATTAATTGATGGCTAGCCCAAGCGTGATCAGAGCCGTCTCCGTTATTACTTAAAGTGCGTCCAAACTCACTTGCAGTAAAGGTAGTTACACTATCTTCAACACCAAGTTCTACAGTGGTGTTATAAAAACTAAGCATGGCATCGTTGAGAATTTTTAATCTACTTTCATGATCACCAAGTTGATTGCTGTGTGTGTCCCAACCATCAATACCAATAAAGAAAATTTGACGCTTCATGCCTAAGTTTTGACGGATTGAGATCATTTTAGCCGCCATTTTTAATTGCGAGCCTAGGTTGTTATTTTCTGGGTAGGGAGTCGTTATCTGCTGAGCTTGCGCTATTTCCCCAATCAATGAATTAATACGTTCCTCAGTGCTAGAATATTTATTATTCATATGTTGTGCTAGAGGTGAAGTTGAATTCATTTGCTTAATCTTTTTCCAAGCATCAATTCGGCTATTTTTCCAACGAGGCCAAGTATCTTCAACAAAGGCTTCTATCTGTTTAACGCCACTATTTGGGTTGAGCACAAAATCTAGAGGCTTTAATCCTCGCTGCCATACGCTATTGCCTGCAAGGCTAAATAATGCTGGCTCTGAAGGGTTACTGTTGGCTGTTATTAATAAATCTATCATGCGTCCGCCCCAACCAGGTGGATGGATACTATTTTTTGCTGTAGTACCTGTTTCCCAAAACTCTTGTTGATGACTATGGGAGAACAAATCAGGAGGCAGAAGTACACTATCATTATTATAGCTTGTACGTGAAGTAGGCTCTATAATTGCTCCAACATGTGTTTGAATGGCAAGGTTGTCGTCATTATAAAGCTTCTGTAAACCAGGCAAAGATGGGTGAAATGCTTGTTTATTACCTTTTAGCGGTAATAATGAATTTCTAGGAATTGCAAGGCTGGTTCTAGCATTCTTGTACTGGTTGTATGCTCCCTGTTCATAGGGGACCATCATATTAAATGCATCATTTCCACCAAGAAGAAAAATACAAACCAATGACTTGTGGTCGGGTAAGTTACTATAATCTGTATCAGCGGCCATGGCGGCTTGCATAAGCTGGAGCTTACCCGTTGTTGCTAATAGGGATGCTGAGCCGACACCGACACTTAATTTTTTTAAGAAGTCGCGTCTTGATTTTGTATTAGTTTTATTCATGTCAGTAACTCCGATTAGCGCTGAATTAAGTATTCAGAAGAAGTGGTAATTAACAGTATGGCTTCTTTGGCTTTCTCAAATTGACCCTCTCGCCCCTCACTGTAGACATCTTGTTTATTTAAGTGCTCAACAAGAATATTTCTGAGTTCAGTTGTCATCGCATTGTTGAGCAGAACTAAGTCTAGATAATCGAGTAACAGATTTGTGTCTGATGCCATGTCCGTAACAGGTCCAAGATCCAACCTAGAAAGTTCATCCAAAGTGGGAGTGAATGGCTCACTATCACTAAATACTTCAACCATTAAATGAAATAAATTTGTCGTGGCGACTAAGGTATTTTCATTAATAATTTGAAATTCAGGAGCACTTAGACCGTTATCATTAAGTATTCCTGTTGGAGAATAATCGGGCCGAAAGAAATTAAACACGGAACGCGCTTGTAAAGGCCCTTGTCCTGTTCGACGGTTATACTCGGTTAGAGCAACCCAAAAGTTGTAGTACTCATAATTACCCTGACCACAGGTTCGATCTGATTCCCAATAGTGACCAGTCTTTAAAGATTTTTGCATGTTAAACACACGCCACAAATGACTTAAACGAAGTATTGGCTCTTTTAGTTTCCCGAAATTATCTGATTTAATTGGATCCAAAGCTTCATCATCAAGCAAGATAGCATTTACCACTGCTTTTAAATCACCACGAATACCCTCGCCATTATCATTAAATACAGTGGCTACACGTTCAATATATTGAGGTGTTGGATTACTACTTACAAGCCTTTGAATTAACTGCTTACTAATGAAAGGAGCAACATTGGGATGATTGAAAATATTATCTAAGGCGAAAACCAAATCAGTTTTAGCTGTTTGTCCAGCTGGACTTTGAGCACCGTTTAAGAGTTGCTTTGCAGAGGTGTCGTGAAACTCCTCCACCGCTTCTAATGGAACGGTGTGATCGGCCTCACCAAAATAAACATACCAATCTTCACCAGCATAACTCCAGCCAGTAAATACTTTGGCAAATTCCTCAATTGTGTGTTGGTTATAGGTGGGAATAGGCTGATTATTACTACCAGATTTCTCACTTCCATCAAGATTAAGCTCATGAACACCTATTGTGAATAACTGAAGTAGCTCACGTGCATAATTTTCATCAGGGCGTATTGTTCCTTCTTCATTTGATTTTTGATTGCGCGTCATACTCAAAAAATCACCCATAGCGGGGTGTAATGTTACTTCTTCAAGCAAATCTCGAAAATTACCAAAAGCATGCTTGACTAAAACATCATAGTAGCTGGTCACGCCAAATTGTAATCCGCTTAAACCTAGACCTTCAGAGTCAGAGACCACTAATATTTCACTTAAGGCAAGTGCCACACGCTGTCTTAACTGGTCATCTCCTGAAATAGCCGTTTCCCACCATATCTGATGGCGTGGAAAAGCCGCTTCCCAAGTGTCAACAATTGGATCACCATCATCGTCTTTACCAATACACATTTTTGTTGCGAGTTGCTTGACTTTTGGAAGATGAAAAGTGGCAGTTGTCTTAAATTGATTGTTTAGCCATTTTTCATAACTACCTAAATCAACTAACTCATTAATGCTGTTATTCGTTGATCCAAAACTAGCACGGCTGAGAAACTTAGCTGCTTCAGACTTATTCTTAACCAGATACGAAGTTAAAGTAGTGGGTGTTGTGACTGGGGTCTCTGTTGGTGATTCAATAACAGGATCGGCAGTAGGTTCTATGGGTGTTTGTTCTGGTGAGTCATTAACAATTGGTTCTTCAGTAGCAATAGGAGTGACCCCGTCACCACCTCCACAGGCAGATAAAAGTATTAATGGAATTAGTAGTAGTGTAGCTATTTTGCTTAATATGGACATGCTAATATCCTATTTGGTTATTATTTGAGGGGCAGAAACTAGTGTTGCACGAGTTAGCTGAACCCTTACTGAATTAATATTTTTAGCAACCTAGGTATATTGCTAATACTCTAAGCTGAATCGATAATCCTATGACAGATATTCTCCAAAAAGTTTCA
>CAZWEA010000182.1:0-4866 GCA_964632635.1 uncultured Cocleimonas sp.
TTAGCAATGTTCCGATATTTCTTTCGACATTGACTCATGCAAAGGCTCTTTAAATAAGAATCTTAGAATCAGTAACAATGCCAAATCAGCAGGAAGAGCCACATACTTTTGAAGAACAGATTTCAGTACATTACAAAGCACATAAAGGAATCATGGGGCATGCTTTTTATTTGACACTAACTCAACCTACTAAACCTATTGTTAGGATGAAATGGTGGGTTAGATAGAGTAATTGTGTAAAAACAGGGGGGGTGCCATATAGACTGGGGTCTCATAAAATTAAACCCTTCAATAAGTCCTTCCCGAAATCCCACGATGAAAGCTTACTATCAGCATTGATATGTCCATAAGAGCCGAACTGAATAAATTCAGACCCCCAAGCTTTTGCAAAATACTCTGCTCTTTCTACTGAAACATAGGGATCATTATCACTTGCGACCACGATGCTTTTAAAGGGTAATGTAGCTGTTGGCATTGGGGCAAAGTTTCTTACTTCTTCTGGCGTATGTTTTTCAGAGTCAACATCCGCAGGTGCAACTAATAAGGCGCCGACTATATTGTTTAAGGCGGTATTAGTACTGTGCTTTGATGCCCAGTGAGCAATCAAAGCACAACCTAAACTGTGAGCTACAAGAATGCAGTCATGTTGAGACTCCTGAATAGACTGATTTAACCGTTCAAGCCATAAATCTAATTGAGGATTATCCCAATTATCTTGCTCTATTCTTTCAATGTTTTTAAACTCGTTATCCCAATGGCTTTGCCAATGGTCTTTACCAGAGCCGCCATAACCGGGAATGTTTAAAATTCTCATGTATATTTACTCATCCTCTTTACACAGCCCTGTTCCTTGTTTCAGTCATTTACGTACAGCAACCAGATGCATCATTTTCATTAGATTCATTAGAGATGCAACAAGCGGCATCATTCTTTTCAGGTTCAGTGTTACTCAATGGAATACAGCATGCAGAAGCATCGTCATCTGAGTCAGTTTTAGTATCTTTTCCAAAAACTGGAATTTCCCCTAATGTGTGGAAAGATTCCCATGCAATGCCTTGAGGGTCAAGCGACCAATGTTTATTTGAATGTGCATAACAGCAAGACGAGCCTTCTTGAGATGCAGTGGTGATTTCTGCACTATCAAGGCGGCTAGCGATTTCTTCTAACTCTTCTTCAGAATCTACCTGAATACCTAGATGATTGATACCACTAGTATGACCGCGTTTTGAAATTGCAAAGTTGATGGCAGGCTCAGTTAAATCCCATTTTGCATAATCCTCTTTTTTAACTGTCGGCTCGTTACCAAATAGAACGGAATAAAAATTGATGCTTTCAGATAAATCATTTACTGCAATGTGTATGTGTAGACGTTTCATAAGTTTCTCCTGATTGTTGTAATTGTTAAGACGGAGAATATTAAAAAAGGATGCAAATTTTATATAAGTCCTTAACAAGAACCACAAAAGTCTTTTGATTTAAGCTCAAAATCAATAACTTCACCCGCACCGTTTTGGTTGATAGTGCAGCAACTTAATATACTTTTGTGTAGTTTTTGTCGACCTCGTAGAATGCGAGATTTTACAGCGGGTATAGTTAGTTTCATTTCTGCGGCAACTTCTTTATATTTCATGCCTTCAATTTCAGAGAGTCTTAAAGGCAGTTGATAACTTTCTGGTAAAGCTAGGATCATGGGTAACATACAATTAGAAAGTTGATTAATTGCGTCAGAATCCTCAACTTTCTCTGTTAAATCTTCAGGTAACAACTTATATGATTTCTTTTTTCGATAATAGTCTACCAGGCTATTTTTTGTGACGCGGTAAAGCCATGCTGAAATATTCTCAGGTATATTATCCTGATTTGCGGAATTAGAGAGTTTTAAAAACACATCGTTTAAGATATCTTCAGCATCATAAGTCGTTGATACTTTTGAGCGAATAAATCGCAATAAACCTTTCTGATATAATTGCCAAGCATCTTCAACCTGTGTCATTTTGTTATTCATAATAGCCTTAGTGGGTTAGTTTTAGCCGCTTAAAATAAAACAGAAAATAAATAACCAGAGAAAATCGCCATGCCTAAAACAACCACTAGAAATGCTATAATCATTTGGATTTTAAACATTGATTTTAAAAGAATAACTTCAGGTAAACTGGCACCAGCACTACCAATCATAAATGCCATGACGGCACCAATCCCCATACCTTTAGCGACTAAAGCTGCGCTTAAAGGGATTAGAGTAACGGCACGAAGGTATAGCGGAATACCAACTACAGCGGCGAAAGGTATCGCAGCGGGATTATCCTCACTGGCATATTTTGTAATGAAATCTGTAGGTACAAAACCATGAATAATCGAGCCAAGAGCAACACCAATAAATAAATAGGGGAGTGCACTTTTAAAGTCAGCCCAAGTAATATCCCATATTTTACGCCACTTACTAATGACGGGTTTAGGCTCTCCAGCACAGCAACTACCCTGTGTAGAACAGCTCGATGGATTACTCTCAAACGGTTTGATGTATTTATCAAAGCCTAATTTCTCCAACACATAACCCGCAGTAACAGAGACACCCATCGCAATAGAAAAGTATAAAATAGTAATCTTAAATCCAAAGGTAGCGAGGAATAGGGCAATAACAATTGGATTAAGTAAGGGACTTGCAAAAAGGAAAACCATCATCGGCCCGAATCCTGCTTTTGCTCTTAATAAACCTTTTAAAAAAGGAATCGTCGAGCATGAACAAAAGGGCGTTATCGAACCAAGCAGGGCAGCGATGATATAACCTTTACCATGCTTCGAGCTTAAGATCCGCTCAATTTTTTCAGGCGGAATATAGACCTGTAATACACCGACAAAATAGCTAATCAAAAGAAAAAGCACAGTCAGCTCTATTGCTAAGATGGCAAACATTTCTAAGGTATCGGTTAGCTTAATCATTGTTTCAGGGGTCATCTCATTCTCACTACATTACTAGAATAGTCGAAATATAATATCAATTATTCACATTGTCAAAACATTTCTGTTAATATCGAAACATGAAAATAGAATATGCAGCTAATTCTTTAAAAGAATTAGGACATCCCATTCGCTTATCAATATTCAAGTTACTGGTAAAAGCAGGCTCGGAAGGCTTACCTGTCGGCAGTATTCAAGAAAAACTAGCCATTCCAAATTCCACACTTTCACATCATATTGCTAAGTTAGTATCGGTTGATTTAATCAATCAACAACGAGATGGTAGAACACTTTACTGTATCCCTCAGTTCGAAAAACTTAATCAATTAATTCAATTTCTCATGGAAGAATGTTGTATTGATCAAAACGATGGAAAATGTTGAATGGAATAATTAGCAGTGGACATCCATCAAATACTGGTAGTAAAACCACCAATAAATGGCTTGTTTTTAAAGATCAAATGATGGATGTCATAATTTTTATTTTTTGCTCGTTTGTACGAGACAACTTTCTAATTACCTATCATAAAAGCCTTTACCTAGAATGAGTTAATATCAGGTAAAGGCTATTGTGATAAAGAATTGTCTACATTTCAATTTACAAAGACTTTAAATACTCAACCAAATCTGCTTTCTCATCAACACTAAGGTTGGTATTCAAAACATCAGAGCCATCATAGTGATCTACAACATCCGCTAACGTAGCATGGGCTCCATCATGAAAATAAGGTGCGTGCTGCCAGACACCTTTTAATGGTGTGGTTCTATACTTTCCAGTAGACGCTCTATTTGCATGTAGTGGATTGCTGCCTGTTTCTGATGGTTCATGCAACTTTGGTGCATCGGTAAAGAATTCTCCTGCATGGCAGCTTGAGCAGGTACCCCTTCCTTCAAAAACAACTTTTCCACGAGCTGCGGCAGCTTCGTTGAAGCTTCCCACAGGAGGTGCTGGGGGTAGAAATGTTTGTTGGTAAGCCAATAATGCAGGAAGTTTGGCTTCAACTAAATCTTCCTCGACCTGAATATCAAGACCTAAATGTTCACTTTTAAAGTTACCCACACCGCCCATTTGGGTAACGGCAATGTATCGATTCCAAAAGGAAATTGGCCCTTCTCCTGTATAAGTTTCTAGCGCCACATCTTTTAAACCCCAAGCTGGTGTAATGAGAACAGGAGCATTGATTCCATCTTGATTAAAGTAATCATCAAAACGACCAGGCCCCCATGATGCATAAGCTTCTCTCTTTTCAGGTTTATCATCAAAGAAGGGAGAAAGTGAAATTATCAATCCAGGGTTAAGGTCTCTCGCTGGCCAGCCATCAAGGCGTTTACCAATACCTTTTGCAACGGAATCATCAACAGTAGAATGACAAAGAGCACAGGTAATACCAAATTTACTCACCGTACCATCATCTTCCACGGTGGCTTTAATACCAACGACTGCATCTAATTTCAATAACGCAAGGGTGGTTGCTGGATCATTTAATAGCGCTTCGCTTGCTAATACCGCATCCAGCGTTTCTTTTGGTACCGCTTCTGAGTCAACTTTTAACCCTACACCCAATGCCGCAACAGGACTGATGGTAGTCACTACTTCATTCCATTTTAAAACATCCGTCCAAAAGGCTTCATCACCAAAGGTGTCATAGCGAAATACAGTTTGTGGATCAAATTGTGTTGCCAGATTATCCTTACTGTCGCTACTACTGTTACATCCTGTCAGTGCTGCTAGCAACATTAAACCTACTACCTTACTTTTAAGTGTTTTCATGTCTCTCTCCATGGTTTGTCATTCGTGTCACGTGGAAGATGCAATGAACATTCAAAAGGTTCCCGATAATATTTTTAAGTAATGAATTATGGATGATGAGATAGACGCCTCCTTTAAAAACCGGCGTCACAATGCGCC
>CAZWEA010000183.1:0-4828 GCA_964632635.1 uncultured Cocleimonas sp.
AGCATAATAAAAATTGTAAACACCCCTAAAATAATCAAATACCAAGAACCAAAACCATCCAGAGATTCACGCATTAAAAAATAAACAATCACGCCTATAATCGGCCCTTCTATGGTTCCGATACCACCTATGACCACAACAAAAAACATAATTGCTGTCCAATCAACTGCAAATGCCGCTTCTGGTGACACCCTTAATTTAGTGATGAATATCAATGCACCTACCATGCCACAACCAAAAGCCGACACAAGATAGACAAATAACTTCACTTTTTTGACATTAACACCCAAACTTTGCGAGGCTACTTCGCTATCGCGCACTGATGTCAACGCCATACCATGTCTAGAACGTAAAATAAAGTACACTAGCGCAACCGAACCTATCCCTATAAATATGGCAAACCACAAGGTCATTGATTCACGCCACCATGAAGGAATTCCTTTCATTGAGCGAGTGATAGACAAACCAGACCCACCTCCCAACCATGTAATATTTGATACAGATAAACGAATGGTTTCAGCAACCACCCATGTTCCAACGGCAAAGTACGCACCCTGCAAGCGAAACATCATTTTAGAAACGGGATAAGCAATGATAAGTGCGGTTAAACCTGCTAAGGGGATCACCACAAAGGGGTTCATCCATGCTAATTTATAAGAAAAAATAACAAGTGTGTAAGCCCCAATACCAATATAAGCTTGTTGCCCAACAGACAATAAGCCTCCATAACCTGCTAATAAATTCCACATTTGTGCAAGAGCAAGAATATACAGGAATTCCGTTAAGGTACGCATTTCTGAACGCCCAATCCACCATGGCGCACTGATTAGGATCAAGGTGATAATAATCGCCAGAATCGCAAATAGTTTAGTCACTTTATTGCCGCGTACCACATCATAGTTACCTTGAGGTGTTAGCAAACTATCTGAGGAATTAGTATTCAAGCTCATTAATGATCCCTCGTTTTAGGAAATAAACCATTAGGCTTAAACATCAAAATAACTAGAAAAGCGATGTGTCCTGTCAAGATTCCCCAACCGGGGTCAATATTAAAGCCAATAGATTGCGCTAAGCCTAAAATAATTCCACCGACAAGCGTACCCCATAGTGAACCTAAGCCACCAATTATCACAACCTCAAAAGCATACAATAATCTCAATGGCCCAGCAGAAGGATCAAAGTTGGTTTTAATGGCTAACAGCACACCCCCAATAGCAACTACCATCATCGCGATTGCCATTGCAATTGCATATATTTTTTTAGTATCTATACCCATCAATTGAGCGGTTACATGATCATCTGAGGTTGCTCTAAAACAACGCCCAAGTTTTGTGTGATAAAATAAATACTGTAATCCTGCTATAACTAAGACAGCAATAACCATAATCATTACAGGAAATACACCCACTGCAATACCTCCTCCCAGTGAAATACTAGCCGTTTCAATAGCACCAGCATTTAATCCTTTTGAATCCGCTGAAAAGACCTCTAAAAGAACATTCTGAATAATGATGGATAAACCAAACGTCACCAATAATGGAGGCAAAATATCATCACCCAAGGTTTTGTTTAGCACAAGACGTTGTAAAATATAACCAAAAGCCCCCATCAAAGGTACTGCAATTAAAAACGCATAAAATGGATGAATTCCCAAAGGTTGTACTACAGCAAAGGCTAAATACGCACCTAATACAATCATGTCACCATGCGCCATATTAATCATGCGCATAACACCAAATGACAATGATAAACCCGTTGCAAACAAGGTATACAAACCACCAAGCAACAAGCCCTGAATAATTACATTTAACCATTCAATCATGATGGCAACCCAAAGTATGCTTCTGATATTTGCTCATGGCTTAGCTCATCAGGTTGTCCTTGTAGCGATACTTTGCCTTCTTGAAAACAATAAACTCTATCAGCCTGTTGTAATGCCTGTTTAATATCCTGCTCTACAATGACGATAGAAACACCTTGCGCCTTAATTTCTGGAAAGACTTTATAAATATCACGAATAATCACGGGGGCAAGCCCTAAAGAAATTTCATCGCACAATAGTATTTTAGGGTTAGACATCAAGCTACGACCAATTGCGACCATCTGTTGTTGCCCCCCTGACAATGCAGTTCCAGGTGATTTACGTCGTTCTTTTAAGATAGGGAAAAGCTCAAATATTTTATCTAACGACCAATAACCTTTACGATTAGATTGCTGGCCAATCAACAAGTTTTCTTCAACGCTTAAGCTAGGAAATAGTTTTCTCCCTTCAGGTACCATACTGATTCCACGTTGGTTTACGAGATTTGATGACAAGCCACCAATGACCTCTCCATCAAACCTTACACTCTCTGGCTCAACCTTGATCATGCTTGTAATGGCTCGTAAAAAGGTAGACTTACCTGCTCCATTTGAACCGATAATAGCAACCGTTTCCCCTGAATCAATGTGAAAATCAATACCAAATAATGCCTGAAAATCACCATAATAAGCATCAAGGTTTTTACAGGATAACAAACTCATTCAGCATCTATCCCCATGTAAACTTCCTTTACTTCAGGACTATTCATGACAAATTCTGGTTCACCTTCAATCAATAAAGCACCAAAATTAATCGCGATCAGTCGATCAACCACAGACAATAAGGCATGCACTATATGTTCTATCCAGATAATAGACACTCCCTGTTGACGAATAGCATGGATGGTTTCTATCAGTTCATGAACTTCATGCTCTGTTAAACCGCCTGCTATTTCATCAAGCAGTAGTATTTTAGGTTGTGTTGCCATAGCGCGTGCTAGTTCAAGACGTTTTCGCTCAAGCAAAGACAAGCTCCCTGCTAACAAATCAGCTTTATTGATTAAACCTGTTGATTCAAGAACAGCTAGAGCCAACTGTCGCGCGTCTTTTTCTGGCAACATTGCACCATTAACCGCGCCCACTAATATGTTTTCAAAGACGCTCATACCTGAAAATGGGTGTGGGATCTGGTAAGTGCGCCCAACCCCTAACTGGCAACGTTGCGATGGACTTAAGCCCAGAATAGACTCACCATGAATTCTTACATCACCTGAATCAGGCTTAACATCCCCAGATATCAGGTTGAATAAAGTTGTTTTTCCTGCGCCATTAGGCCCAACAATCCCCAATGCCTCTCCTTCTGCTAATGAGAAAGAAAGGTCATCAATGACAACTAAATTACCGTATTTTTTTGAGACACGCTCAACTGTTAAAAGAGCCACACTACAATCCTAATTCTCTATCAACCAATAGCACCCAACATAATTTAAGCAAGTGGCTTTAGCTCGCCTTGTATTTTCACATCAGGTGCTTGTGAATTTTCAACAATTGTTAACTCTAAGTTTTTACCTTTACGATGCCATTGACCTGCTGCAAGCGGTGTTTTACTAATATTTGGAACAGGACCCGTTTTAAAGTTAACAGGTCCAACTATTGACTTGTAGTCGGTAGAGGCAATCGCATCACGAATCGCTTCTGCATTTCCAGGACCTTTAGAACGTTTAAGTGCATCAATCGCAACTTCAAATAAAGAATGTTTAAAAGCTAATGGCATAGACCACTGACGACCTGTCGCTTTAGTATAAGCTGTCGCTAACTCTGCAGAACTTTGACCTGTCAACCCTGATGAATAAGGATGCGAAGGTGACCACCAAACCTCAACAGATAACCCATCCGCACGATCACCAAATGGTTGAATCGCAGCAGGGAATTCGCTCGCCTTAGCAACCGTTACTATCTTTGGCTTTAAGCCTTGTTGACCCGCTTGATTCCAAAAGTTAGCAAAATCAGGAGGTGGGATAACACCTGTTACAATATCAACACCTTTCTTTTTAAACTCGAATAGATAAGATGAGAAATCATCTGCTGGTGATTGGAAACGTCCTAGATCAACGACTTCAAATCCTTTCTTCTTTAATACTGGTGGGAAGCCTTTTTCTTTATCTCCCCATGCATTTCCATCCGAATCATTTGGCCAAAGTGCACCGACAACCTTATTGGTTGAGATTTGACTCCATAAATTAGAGTAAGAGCCGATTATATCTTCCAGCCCCCAAAAGAAATGATAAGTCCACTCAAAACCTTCTTTAGGGTCTCCACCTCTGCCAAAGAAATGAGGCTGCCAAGGCGTATCATTTGTCACACAAGGAACACCATTTAACTCACATTGATCGGCAACGGGGTTTGTTGTTGCTGGCGTACTAGAGGCGATAACGATATCCACCTCATCTTTTAAAATCAGTTGAGAAGCAACCTCAGCCGCACGGTTAGAATTTGACTGACTGTCCTTATAAATAATCTCTACCGGATGATTTGTACCATCAATATTTATACCACCTTTCAGTGCCTTTTTAATTTCTTCAAGCACGAATTTATCAGGCTCTGCAAAAATAGCGAGTGGTCCAGTTTGAGGACTGACATAACCAATTTTAAATGGTTTTCCTACCTTAGATGCCGCAAAAAGTGAGCTAGTATTTAAAGCCAGTGCCGTTCCACCAATCAGTTTTAGTGCATCACGGCGTGTTATACCCTGTGACTTTTTTGTTTGATTTTTATGAGTTATATGCGACTTATTATCATTAGACATCTGAATATTCTCCTTGGGTTAGCGTAGTTCTGAGTGTAGCGTATATTTATAAAAAATATCGATTTTTTCTTTTTTTATCTATTTATTGAAAATTCATTTCATAACAAAGAGCAGTGATATATGAACAGCTAACTTAACCTTTTAATGATTTTTTCATCAACCCAATACTTATATTTTGAGGTTTTACCAATACCAGGATTCAGGCTATTAGTCGGGTCATTT
>CAZWEA010000184.1:0-1916 GCA_964632635.1 uncultured Cocleimonas sp.
CAACTCCTCACCGGAAAAAAACGCCTTCCGGGGTTTGGTGGGGAGTGGGATAAAGAATCACTTTCCGAAATGGCGGATATTGTAATGGGTTCATCACCTAAGTCCGAGAGTTATAACAGTTTAAAAAATGGCTTACCCTTATTGCAAGGCAATGCGGATATAAAAAATAGGTTGTCTGCACCAAGGGTTTATACATCTCAAATAACTAAAGAATGTCTAGTGGGCGATATTTTGCTTAGTGTAAGGGCTCCCGTTGGTGAAGTGTCTCGTTCAATTCATCGTGCATGTATTGGTAGAGGTATTTCAGCAATAAGAGCTAAAAAAAATGTGTCACAAAATTATCTTTACCAGTGGCTACTTTTCTTTGAACCAAAATGGGTAAGATTGTCGCAAGGCAGTACGTTTGAGGCCGTTAATAGTAACGATATTAAAGCATTATATATTGATGCTCCTCAAAAACATGAACAACAAAAAATAGCCTCAGTCCTTTCCACTGCTGATAAAGACATCGAAACTCTACAACAAAAACTCAACTGCCTAAAACAAGAAAAAAAAGCCCTCATGCAACAACTCCTGACCGGAAAACGCCGTGTGATGGTTGATGATGAAGGTTTACATGGAGGAGTAACATGAGTGAATGGAAAATTAACCCTTTTGAGCATGGTAATAACTGGGTGCGTGCTGATTTCCATCTTCATACAAAGGCTGACAAAGAGTTTAAGTATGAGGGGGAAAAAAATAATTTTATTTCAAAATATGTAGAGGCTCTAAAATCAGCAAACATCCGGTTGGCGGTAATAACCAATCATAATAAATTTGATAAGGATGAATATAAGGCGATAAGAAAAAAAGCCAAAAAGAAAGGTATTGGAGTATTGCCGGGCGTTGAACTATCGGTGAATGACGGTGCAAATGGTATTCATACGTTGGTTTTGTTTTCTGATGAATGGCTTGAGGATGGGCACGATTACATTAACCAGTTTCTCAACGTAGCTTTTACTGGGAAGGTTCCTAAAAAATACGAACAAGAAAATGGACGGTCAAACGAAGATTTGCTTACAACTCTAAAGAAACTTGAAGGATACCACCGTGATTTTTTTATTGTCTTTGCTCATGTGGAAGCACCTAGCGGACTATGGAATGAGTTAGATGGTGGGCGCATGCAGGAGTTGGCCGATAATCCGATCGTGCAAAAATACTGTTTGGGATTCCAAAAAGTTCGCACTCACGATAAGCCTGATGTGAAATGTCGAACTAAGGTAAAGCAATGGTGGGGCAAGCACTATCCAGCGGAATTAGAAGGTAGTGACCCAAAGAAACTTGATGAGATTGGAAGAGGTAAATCTGTATTCTTGAAATTGGGTGATCTCAACTTTGATGCTGCTAAATACGCTCTTACAGATTTTCATTTTAGGGTTGCTAAAGACGTTCCTAAAGTCAAACACTCTCATTTAAATGCAGTAAGGTTTGAAGGTGGGCTACTTGACGGTAATCGCGTGGCATTCTCTCCTCACATGAACTGTCTTATTGGTATTAGAGGTAGCGGAAAATCTTCAATACTCGAAAGTGTCCGATATGCTTTGGATATCCAGTTTGGTCAAAAACCACAGGATAAAGAATATAAAAAAGAATTACTCCCTCATGTTCTTAAGAGTGGAGGAAAGATTGTTGTTGAAGCTACAGATAGGCATGGCACGGCTTATGAGGTAAGACGTATATGGGGGCATGAGCCAGATGTGTTTGTTGATGGCGAGTTGAAACCTGGCATTGCAATCAAAGAGACAGTAATTGGCAAACCGCTATATTTTGGACAGAAGGATTTATCTGCTGCTGGCGAAGGATTTGGGCAAGATTTAGTAGAAAAGCTGGTGGGCGAAAAATTGAAACCAGTTCGTCAGAAAATAAATGATAAAGAG
>CAZWEA010000184.1:2016-4826 GCA_964632635.1 uncultured Cocleimonas sp.
CTGCGCTTGGGAAACACAACTCTAAATACAATGCTGATTTTTTTGTTAGTTACCAAAATAAACTTGATGAGTTGAGCAAGACGGTTGTAGATGCTAAAACATTTGCAAGCAAAATAGATGGTATCAAGAAAGAACTTACTGTTCTCAGAAAAAAGCTGGATGACTCTAAAACAAGTCAGAAAGAAGAATTTTCAGAAATTGAACGTAAGTTGGTTAAAGCACTTAAGGAGCAGGGTGTTACATCGATCCAGCCCAATGATTTTCTTAAGTTGACTACAAGAAAGTCAGAATTGGAAGCTTCAATTGCAGAATTGGAAAAGAAAACATCAAAGATTAAAACCAAAGAAGCTGATCTGCTAAAAGCAATTGAACAGCTTAATGCAGCTTGGCATGAAGAATTTAAACTTATATCTACTGCGTTAGGAGCGATTAACTCTGCACAGGAATCTCTTCAGGTTGAAGCAGAGTTCAAAGGTGACAAGAAGAATTTTGCCAAGATCATGGAAGAGACTTTTCGAGGACACAATATTCGTAAAGAATATTATAAAGCCCTTGCGGATAAATACCCTGATTTTTCAGAAATCTATAAAAAATTGGATGAAGCAGCTTCTGAGACAAAGAATAAGGCAGAAATCTTTAAGGAACAGTTTTTTGTTCATCTATACGATTTACTAAAATATCAGGTTCCAAACAGTTACAATGTAACCTACCATGGCAAGCCATTGAAATCCCACTCTCTGGGACAACGGGCATCGGCGATGATGCTCTTTATTCTAAGTCAGAAAGAGAATGATCTTCTGCTAATCGACCAACCGGAAGATGATTTGGATAATCAGACGATCTATGAAGAAGTTGTTAAGTTACTGCGGGCAATTAAGTCAGATCAGCAATTCATTTTTGCTACACATAATGCAAACTTCCCTGTTCTCGGAGATACGGAACTTATAACATCCTGTCATGCGAGTGATGACAAAATATCAGTTGAGACAGGCAGTATTGATTCTAAGGAGAGTCAGCAAAAAATAGTCAGTATCATGGAGGGGGGACCAGAGGCCTTTAATCGGAGAAAAACGATTTACCAACTTTGGAATGCTGGAAGTAACATGGATGGGGTAAACAATTGATGATTGTGGAAAACTACAATCGAATCAACAGAATATTCCGTTCTTCAATTTTTTTCTTGAGTTATGAGTTAGTTTGTCGTTATACTAGATGTAACATAGCTGCCACGCCTCTTAACAATGCGCAACCTTGGTGGCTTTTTTTATGCCTGAGTTTTGGAGGAACTCCATGACTGAGGCCTACCAGAAACCCGCCCTTACATTTGATAAGCAGTTAGAACACCTCAAAAACCATGGGTTGATTATCAGTGATCATGATAGTGCGTTATTGCAGCTCAGTACCATTAGTTATTATCGACTCAGCGCTTATTGGTATCCCTTTCGTCAGCGAGATGAAGATGGAAATATAATCAGTAAATTTATCGAAGACACTAGCTTCGATGATGTTATAAACCTGTATGTATTTGATCGTCATCTTCGCCTTCTTGTACTCGATACAATTGAGCGTATTGAAATCTATATTCGTACGTTAATAACCTATCATATCGGACATACTTATGGTGCTTTTGGTCATGTTGATCCTGCAAATTTTCACCCGAAGTTTGATCATGCTCAATGGCTGTCAAAGCTAGAAGACGAAACTAGTCGTTCTAGTGATGCTTTTGTAATCCATTATCAAAATAAATATTTAGGGTTTCCTACATTACCTATTTGGATGACTACAGAAGTTATGTCACTTGGTAGTTTATCATTCTGTTATAAGGGATTAAAACATGATGATAAAAGGGTTGTCTCTAATAAACTTGGGCTACACCACAAGCGCCTTGAAGACTGGTTGCATAAGCTTACCTATATACGAAATGTATGTGCCCATCATAGCCGGTTGTGGAATAGGGAGCTGGCTATACGCCCGGAAAGCTCACGCCTGCCTGAATGGACTCCACCCCTCACGTCAAGAAATGACCGAATCTTTTATATTCTTCTTATACTCCGCTATTTGCTGAAAACTACAAAGAATGGTGATAATTGGTGCGCTAAGTGTAATGAGTTAATTAAACCAATAGTAAAAAATGATAAATGGCGTTTGGCTATGGGAATGCCTGAGAACTGGAAGGAGCACCCAATATGGAAGTAACTCTCCTCAAATTCCAGGAAAAATATAGCGCAAAAACTCCTGCGCTCACGTTACTGCATAAGCTCGGTTGGAAATTTTTTTCACCAGAACAGGCGCTAGTTGTACGAGAAAGTCGCTCCCGGAATCTTTCTTCCCACGACATTAGCACATCCATGTACGTCGATCATTTCCCGCATCCTGCCTCTCATGACATTAGTACATCCATGTACGTCACCAGTGAAATTTCGTTGCGTGATGTACTGCGTAAATTCCACTTCACTTACGCAGGCAAAGAGAGGTTGTTTTCTGAAAGTTCTATTGATAATGTCATTTCGAAACTTTGTTCATCTTCCTTGAATAAAGGTCTTAATGTTGTCAATGAGAAAATCTATAACCATCTACTCTCGCCCCCATACTCCAGCGTCTCTGGAGCATGGGGACGAGACGTTGAAGAAGCAGTTGTTCGGTTTTTCCGAACAACTGTTTTAGATAGAAAGCGCTGTAAGTTGGTAAGACAATCTCTACTAAAGTACCTGATTTTCAGATTTCCATGCTGGAAAACAGGCTAAATATGAGAATACACATGTTTACTAAAATCGACCAACTACAAGCAAAACTTAACTGTCTACGCCCAT
>CAZWEA010000185.1:0-4780 GCA_964632635.1 uncultured Cocleimonas sp.
CCAACCTACGGATTACTATTTTTATAAACGGCTCCAGGCACCCTGATTCTGCTGTCTGAGAGGCAGGGTACGGCCACAAGCAGACATTTGCTGTTCATTAAAGAGGGAGCTAAATAAGAATACCATCAAAAGAATTGATTGTATTCCTGAACTCTAGATTATATTTTTCTTCCATAATCCTACAGTCTGCATGATTACTATAGTCCAATGCATTCAGTCCTTCTTCAGACATATATTTATCAGAGCTATATTCTTCCTTTTTTAACGTAGATGTTAGAATAACTTGCTTGTTTAAGTGCTTATACAACTTAAGCATCTTGTGCTCTTTTTGTGTTGATAGCTCGCCATCCCTAAAGGAATCAATAATTATTGGAAAATCATGTTTGAGCACATTGTTTAGGGCGATCACCCTGCTAAAGTAATATTCCTGTTCATCACTACCCGAAAATGTTAGACCTTTTTTGGTGAACAAATCATCAAAAACAAGGTTCCCGTTAGGATCTATAAGTGTGTAGACTCTCATCATTTCGGACAGAATGGAGTCTAAAAGCTCTTTTTGTGCCTTTTTATTATCGACCTTCAATGAATTTTTTAAATTCAGCTCCGCCTCTAAAGCAGCAATCTCGTTTAGTACAGAAACGGCTTCTTTATCATAATCTCTTTCAGATAATATACTATCTTGATATACAACTATTTCCTGGAAGTTTGGCGGCGATGTTTCCATTTCCTTCACTAGTTGATCTTGTTCTCTATTCAGATCTTCTGTATGTTCATCAATAATCTCTTGCTTTTGAAGAGTATTATTCCTGATAGATTCCAATATGTTTTGCCTTACTTTGACATTGCTCACCTCAAATGTCATATCACTATTGGAATAAACAATTTTTTCACTTCCACACTCACCGCACTTTATATTTCCTTCATTTAATCTTCTATTAAGGGAATTCAGCTCTGCTATCAGAGCCTCAAGCTTTGCCTTCCTATTAATCTCTCTTTGTCTGGACCGCCTAATTTCTGAAATTTTTTCATTTATCAATTTACAAACTTTGATCTTTTCCTGAGTTATCTCTGTATCAAATGACTTTGATGCAATCTCTGCAATATTCGGATTGGATCTTATAATGCTAATTTTTTTCTTTATTGATCTGTGCCTAGTCTTTAAGACTTTAATTCTATCTTTTAACTGATCTATTTCCTTAATAGTTTCAACAGGATCTAAGAAACCGACCAATGAAAAAACCATTAACTTAAAATCTGCCTTAGTGAATTGTCCTTTAGATATGAGATTAGAAGGTGACCTATTGTCTTGACCGATAAAAAACAACTCATAAAACAAGCTAAAGTCAACCATTTTTAGTTTGTCGTCTTTAATTATTCGCGGTAACTTGAAAAGATTGCTGTCGAAAAAATACCTAAATTCTCTTTCCGAGTTAAATAATTGAATTGAACCTGATGCCTTTACGACAAACGAATTATTTTTTCTTAAAAATTCGTAAATCTCGTCATCTTTTTCTAATTTTGAATAAAAATACTGTTCCTTGTAGTCAAATCCACTAGGGAAAATAGCTTCATACCCTAACGAGTACATTAACCCCTGAATAACAAGAGTTTTTCCTCGATTGTTATCATCACTAAAAATAACATTCACACCGCTAGTGATCCTATCTTCAATGTATGAACATTTGTCATTACCGAATGCTATTTTTTTAATTTTCATTGTCCAATCCCGTCATAACCAGAGATATCATAAAAAGAACGGTATCTCGCGTTAAATAATTGGTTGTTATGTTTATTGATGAACAAAGGGCATCATATACTTCATATAAGTTATCCTTGAGATTAGATCTTATATGAACAAAAATAAACTCTGACACTTTCCAAAAGTTTCTACATCCATTTTTGTCAAAGAACGCCCTGCTTAAATTTTCGTTACATTCCTGAACCAGATCTTTTGCAGACTCCATATCAAGTTCTTTTATTTCAGCCAGAAAAGGAAAAGGAACTGCTGAGAAGGAAAAGAGTTCAACCCCAACGAGCCGACTAATTAGGAGTGTTGAGATTTCTTTCTTTGTAATATGGCGCTTAAAATCAAGGACTTCTATTGGATGGCTAATTGACCTGTTTTCTATATGTGAGTTTTTTAATGCTGTCTGAACATCCCTAACTTCGTTAAATATACTTTCATACAGGTCATCTGAAATTATCCTTTTATTTCTAAATTTTGTTATTCTCTTTACGTATGTGCTTATTTTTTTATTATCTTCAATAAATGTTACTTTGGACAGAAATTCTGTCAGTAAGGGTGGTCTCCCTGACTGTTTGCCACCATTAATTTTATCTATGAGTTTCTTTTTAATCCCTCCCTGTTGTTTGGTATTGATGTTCTCATATCCGTACACATTCAAAGCAGGGTTTACGAGATAGTCTCTTTTGAGCTTTGGAATGAATAGAATATAACTTGTAAAATCAATGGTTGAAATAAAATTATCATAAAGCGTTACTAGGCTTTCTCCTATCTTCGAAGGAGGAAGGCTTTTATGATTTTTGCTTTGGACATCCCAAAGCTTAGTAAATCCTTGGTTGGCACCTGTAACATCATTGAAGCAATCAACAGTGATTACATCAATTTCATCGCTATCACTTCGCATACCAATAAGATAAAGCAATGATTTTGTTTCAAACTCAGAGGCTTTTTTATTATTTATTTCTGTATTCTTAAATTGATACAAATCAAATAGCCTTGATTATTTTATATTGTACATTTCATAGTATCCGCTTTGGGTCGGTTTCTGCTATTTATCAATATAATCCGAAATCCTGCAACTGGATAAAACTGCAAAATCTTTCAACCTTTACTTTGATATAAAGAAACGGATTCTGCTTCTATATTTTGAGGCTATGCATTCAGAGATTTTAACCGGCGCTTTATCACGGTTACGAGCATCTGACACAGCTGCACCTGGCTTTTAGTATGCGCCACTGGTCTGAGTCCATATGAGGCCGACTCTTGTCAGTAATGACCATTTTTAGTCGGCTATTTTCCTCTATAACAATAACTCATTACTAACTCAGTCTTGTCATTCCGCCCCAGCGTCGTTTTTTTCCAGCATTGGCTCACCTATACAATCTAACTCAGCCTTGACTTTTTCGTAATCGAGATCATGAACCCTTCTCAATCTATCAGACTCGATATGGACAACCACATTATCCCTAGTTTCTTTCATGCGATTATTTGGTGAAGGTCTAAAAAAGATTAATTTCATGATTGCGTCCTCATGACTCCTTCCTCATATTTCTCATAAGAAGTCGATCCAGTTGTGTACATCAACCACGTTACGATGACTAAAGATAGCATATCTGCGAACACGTACATCGCGTTTATATCAATATTTTCGAATGAACTTACCGGCCCATTATCAAAATAATACGTTGATGGATGATCAATACATATAAAGCCAAGAATCGCTCGCCCAGAATCCGGGAGTTTTAGAACCTCCACCAACTTGCTGTCCAACATCTCTTTAGCGGCATGCTTACGAAAAGTTATAGGAAGCACCAAATGCGATTTATATAGACGGGTATCCCATCGGCCACCATTCAAAGTCATGCGGCCCCACTCCCTATCGTCCAGTATCTTCCTAAGATAGTTGTTCTGAAGTCGAGCAATTAACTTCCTGTCTCTAAACAGCGGCTTATATACCTTCCTCACTTCCTCCACATCGATTCCATTGTGACGATAATCATCACTCTTTTTCACCCTTAGTGGAAGATTATTTGCCAGATACGGAACTCCGCTTGCACATATCTCCAAGAAAGCCGAATACCCATTAAGTTTTTTACTTGTTCTCTTCGACCCTGTCGGAAACATAATTACATCAATAACTTCATCCTCATCATTAACCAGGTGAATACCGATTCGTGGCTTTTCTTTATGTAGGTGTGTTCGTACAAAATAGTCTTGCATGCCTTGTGCAATGTCACCACAAAGTGTTTTCAGTCCTTTATCTATAAACTGATTTAATTTTATAAAATAGACCTCACTGTCAACGCTTTCATCTTCTAGCGAATGTTTAAAATCTCTATGAATGCGCGAAGCCGCAAAATGATAATTTGTATATCGCAGTTGAAATTCGCACATACAATGTCTTAGATGCTCTGAATATCTTTCAAGTGATGAATTTACTGCAGATAACCTCACTATTTTTACTAATGCATCAAACAATCTCCATATACCAATATTAAATTCCATAAATACACTTGCCTTTGTAAAATATTTTATATCGTCAATTAAAAAATAGAGATTGATTAAGCCAATCCAGTCTGAGCGTAGGCGTAACCAAACATCCCCTGTGGATCACCGTTTGTCACGTCGTAACCATTGATATAGCCTCTACTGCTGATACCGTAAATTATCGACTCATTTTGAGGTGCAGACAGGGTGAACACAGATATTAAAACACATACTAATTGTAGTAGATATAATTTCATTGTTATTACTTCTTCATCCATTTCTATGCTATTTATCTGATCTCCATCATATCAGGGGGAGAGCTAAGCATTTTCCATTTAAAAGCTGGCCATATAATAGTTAAACAACCGGCTTGCTCGTCTCCTGCCTTTCCTCCCAGTAAAATACAGGCTACACCTGCCAATCGTTTATCACCAAAAGCTAAAAGGCCGAGTTTGGCACGATGCAGAATTATACCCAAAATTCCTGTAGGTCGCCTTTGGGTCGATTCCAGCCTGTCACCATGAATAATTAAGGCTATTTTCTGTTAAT
>CAZWEA010000186.1:0-4730 GCA_964632635.1 uncultured Cocleimonas sp.
TCATATAATTCAAATAAGTAGGGTCCATCGCAATTATGTAAATAGTTGGTATGCGTGACGAGATTATGATCAGGTGTCCAGTAATGCAACTGATAAGCAGGGGCTTCAAGGACAAAGGCTTCTGTTTTAAGATTTAGGTCTAGTACTAATTGCATACCCATACTTGGGGCAGTACTCACAACCGTACCTCGCCACCTTGTAAAAGCAGGTCTATGAATATGACCACAGAGAATTGCCTCTATATTCCGATACTTTTCTACAACACCCCCTAAACGGTCGTCACCTATAAAGCCATTAATATCAGTTTCAATCACGCCACACTTAACGGGTGGGTGATGCATACAAATCAACGTAGGTTTGTGGATATCTTTAGCCAGTGTTTTATCTAGCCATACAGCTCTTTGTTGACATATTTTTCCACCGGACTCACCATGAACCGTGCTATCAAGCATGATGATACGGAGTTCATACTGATCAATAACATACTGAATAAAATTATTATTTTCACTCGGACAATGATCGTTAAAAGTATTCCTTAGCTTGCTACGATCATCATGGTTACCAGGGATAATGTAATATGGCATATCCAGTTTGGAAAGAATCTGCGCCGCATGATTAAACTCTTCAATCAATGCCTCACTCGTAATATCACCTGTGACCAACACAAGTTCAGGACGTGGATCTAGCTGATTGAGGTGTTCAACACAGATACTTAAATTTCCCGCCATATCAGCAATACCGTATGTCTTTTGACCTTGAATCGGAATGTGTAAGTCACTGATTTGAGCTATAAGCATGGGCGTTATCTAAAGAGTTTTAATTTCTATAGCTTAGACTAAAATTATTATTTTTTATGGAATGTAGTGCTGTTATTTACAATCTTGTAAATAAGGCGGGGGTGCCATGTAGTATAAAAGCAACATAAAGACATTCTCTACATACTATTTTGATTCCTTCAAGGTTTTAGCGGGTATTCGCACTTCAAATCGAGCACCACCAAGGGTTGAGTCATTTACTGATATGTTTCCTAAATGTGCTTTCACAATTCGATCAACAATGGCAAGCCCTAGACCAAAACCACCAGAAGCACGGTCACGGCTGGCATCAATACGTGAGAAGGCATCAAAGATATTTTTATGCTTATCTTTAGGGATACCATCACCATCATCTTCAACAATGAGTAGGTAGGAATCTTGGTCTTTACATAATGCCACTTCGACTGTTTGGTGAGCATAACGAAGTGCATTTTGGACTAAATTATCCAACACTCTAGTCATTAATCGTGGTTCAAATAAGGTGGTTTCATTAATGCCAATGCCTTCAACGCGATAATGTAGAATTTTCTTTTCAGCTAGAGGCATTAGTTTTTCCATGCTGTTGCTTAACCATGGGATTAGCTTTTCTAACTTTGGGTTGATACTGTAACTCTTTTGATCGAAACGCGCGTAAGTCAAAAGCTCTTCCAGTAATAAATCAAGTTCATCAATATCTTCGTTAATATCACCAATGTAGCGGCTTTTATCACTTTTATTTTCACTAGAGTCAAGCATTTCCAATGCAAAGCGCATACGAGCTACAGGGGTTCTCAATTCATGAGATACCGCTGTGGTTAGCTCTTTTTGTTGGCGGATACTTTGCTGTGTTTGTTCTGCCATTGAATTAAAGGCCTTGGATATTTTAGCCACAGGAGATCGCTTACGATTTGGAACACGAGCATTATAATTACCCGCGCCAAAGTCTTCTGCAGCCTTCTTGATTCTCAGTAGGTTTGACCAAAGTGGCCAAAGCCATAATAAAATTGTGAAGGCAAATGCAAGAATAAAGGCAATGACTAACAAGATAGGGAAATTACGAATTAACCATGGGATTTCAACGGGACCTACCTGTAGTAGCTTGGTACTATTGGGGATTTTTTGAACAAAGGTTGTATAGATGGTATCTTGCGAAATATTGGCTACTTTATTTTGTTTAATACGCAGTTGTTCATTTAGGTTTAGGTTTTTACTGAGGCTGTTTAAAGCTATGATTTTTACTGGTAAACCAAATTCAGGCTCAAGTTTGTTGAGAATCTCTGTCCACTCTGAAGGCGCTCTATCTTCGAGCTGAGACTGAAGCATATACACTGAACCTTCAGCAAATTTTCCACCTTTTACATTGATCGCTAAACTTGAGTTAGTGATACTCATGTCCAACTCATAGTCTAACCTTGCTCGCCATACCATAGATGTATTCGGTCTTTTAAAATAGAGGATATCAATATCTTCGTCATCACCTTCTTTATTTTGACTTTCTTGAGGTGTTTCTCCAATAACAAAATTAATCATTGGTCCCGATACTGATACAACCTTGCCATTCTCAAGCGCTGATTTTTGTTCTTCATCTAAATCTAATGTTGATAGCTCAATTAATTGGAATTCATCCCCAAATATCTTTTTATATTTATTTATAAGTTGATCAGTTTGTGCTTCATCCAATCCATTTAATGATTTATCCAGCAGTCTAAATGTGCCGATTGAAATTTCCTCATCAATAATGGCACCATCACCAACGCTGTCACTGAGAACATCGAGACCTTCCATAAAAATCAGAAAAACTAAAAAGGAGGCGATTACCATCAGGTAAAGGGTGAAGAATAATTTAGCCATGCTTGCTACTTACTTTCATCCATTTCATTCCAACCATCAGCGACAAATAAATAGCCCTGCCCGCGCACTGTTTTGATTCCTTTAGGCTTGTTCGGATCATCTTTAAGCAATTTGCGTAAACGTGAAATACGAATATCTATGGAGCGATCTAAGCCATCATATTCCAAGCCTGTAAGGGATTCACTGATTTGATCTCGGCTCAGAATATTGCCAGCTTGGGTGGCTAATAACCAAAGCAAGTCAAATTCAGTTGTGGTGAAATCAATAACATTATCATGACGAGAAACTACTCTGGAGTTGTGATTGATTTGCAGTGTTCCGAAACCAAGTTGAGTTGATTCTTCCGATATCTTTTGGGGTTCTGTGGTTGCGCGTCTTAACAATGCCCTGATTCGTGCTAATAATAGGCGTGGTTGAGCAGGTTTAACCACATAGTCATCAGCACCAATCTCAAGCCCAACTACTTGATCTATATCTTCGTCCTTTGCAGTAAGCATAAGAATAGGTCCACTATAGTCCCTACGTACCTGCTTACACACTTCAAAGCCATCAAGCCCCGGCAACATTAAATCAAGCACCACTAAATCAGGCTGAATATCTACAATGCGTTGTACCGCCGTATCACCACGAAATTCTGTCTCAACATGCAAGCCATTTTTTTCTAAATATTCGACAACTAGAGCAGATAGACGAACGTCATCTTCGACCAGTAAAATCGTGTGATAGGGAGAAACCTTTTCGTTTTGATTCGTTGTCATTTAAATTTAGCTATGAATTTTCGATAAGACTACTATGCCTTTTTGCGGTTAAAGCGTCTATGACACTTTCGTTATGAATATGTAGGCTTTTGTAGGAATTACAAAGCAATAACAAAACGCTGACTAAGGTGCTACATATCTGCTTAGACAATTGCTATATGTTTACTTGAATACTACCCCTTATTCGTGATGATTTTATGGAACGGGGCTTACTAAGTTTACACAATGATACAAAACAGTAACTCAGTTGCTACATATCTTACAATTAAACTGAAATACAATTTCCTCAGTTGGCAAATGATGCCAGTGACAATACTAGAGATTATCTATTAATAAACGAGGAAGAAAAAGTGAAACATAAATTTAAGCAAAAGAATAAAATACAACTTTTAGTACTTGCTATGACGATTGGCTTTTCAGCTACAGCTCAGGCAGATATTGGTGTTAGTCTAAAAGCAGCAACTAATAATGAATATAAAAACCTTGAAGATGATGCAATTGCTTTGTTGGGTCTGGAGTATCGAGGTGAGAAGTTCAACCTTGGTAAAGATGGAATTTCTTATGACTTTACCAATTCTAATGACTACGCAGTGGAAGCATTTCTTACATCAAAAAACTATGGTTACGAGGCTAAAGACAGTAAAACGTTTAAAGGGATGGATGATCGACGTGTTTCCGTGGATTTAGGGGGACGTTTAATTATGGATTCAGGAGTTGGTCCGATTGTTTTTGATATCACCAAAGATGTTAATTTGAGCAAAGGTTTTGAAGCAGGTCTTAAAGTAGGGGGAATAACACCTCATGCACCCCATTGGAATGGAAAAAGAGAGCTGAAAGTCGCAGCAACTGCATCAGTTCGTTACAAAAGTGATAAGACTGTTGATTATTTTTATGGTGTAAAAAACGCTGAAGCAACAGCGAATAGAAAGGCATATAAAGGAAAATCAGCAACCATTCCTTATATTGGGGTTGAAGCACAGGCAAATATTACAAAACACGTTAGTTTTACAGGAGACATAGGTGTTACTAAACGAGCAAGCTCAATAAGAAACAGTCCCTTAACGACGGATAAAGAATATGAAACCGTTGCTAATATTGGTATCACATACTGGTTTTAAGAGGTCGTTCTGAAATGTACAAACCACTATCACTACTTGTATTGCTAACAATAATTATCGTTAATTCAATAGATGTTGTTGCGATGCATTTTTCTACTAACCCTGGTAAAGGTGTATTGCAAGATGTAGTGATGGTGGATTTACCTAATAGTAAACTTACTGACGAGCTTTACTCCACGTCAGAAAAAGAAGCTATCAAGTCAGTTGTA
>CAZWEA010000187.1:0-4720 GCA_964632635.1 uncultured Cocleimonas sp.
TAATGTTCCCAGATGATGCCGATGTACTTAAAGTGCAGGCACATATTTTTGATCCCTCTGAATACTTAATGCTACGCCACAAAGAAGAGCTCCTTAATACAGACTTTGAAAAGTCTTTAGGTAAAATCGCTTATCACGCTGCCTGTCATTTACGGGTACAAAACATGGGTTATAAAACCCGAGATTTATTAAAATTAGTTCAAGACACAAGCATTGAAACTATTGAACGCTGTTCAGGGCATGACGGCACCTATGCTGTTAAAGAAGAGTTTCATGAAAAATCAATGAAGATATGTCGTCCTGTGATTACAAAAGTACAAAAAGCAGAAGCCGACTATTACAGCAGTGACTGCCCGATGGCAGGTCATCAAATTGCCAACGGCATGAAAGATGACTCACAACCACAACACCCATTAACCCTATTACGCATAGCTTACGGATTATAATTATGGCGAACCTACTTACACGCAAAGACCTTCTTTCACTTGAGAAATATGCCGAAGCTCGCTCTGATATGCGCACCCAAGCAATGGCACATAAGAAAAACCGTAATCTTTCCATTGGGCCCAATGTTACCCTTTATTTAGAGGATCGCATTACGGTTCAATATCAAATTCAAGAAATGCTACGCGCTGAAAAAATATTTGAGTTAGATGGTGTTAATGATGAGCTTGAAGCCTACAACCCGCTTATTCCAACAGGTTCAAACTGGAAAGGCACCATGATGATTGAATATACCGACCCTGAGGAACGTGCTAAAGCGTTAGCAAATTTAATAGGAATTGATCGGAAAACATGGATGCAGGTTGAAGGATTTGACAAAGTTTTTGCCATCACAAATGAAGATTTAGAAAGAGAAACAGAAGAGAAAACATCAGCCGTACACTTTATGCGCTTTGAGTTAAAGCCAGAAATGGTAGCAGCCGCTAAACAAGGAAGTGCTATAAATGTGGGTATAGATCATCCGAACTATACACATGAGGTCTCTCCTGTAGCTGAAAATTACCGCCTAGCTCTTCAAAAAGATCTAAGCTAAAACAGGTTTTTTAGCTTGTAAATAATATCAATAACTTTCTTATTTGTACTTTTTGCCATCAGCAGCACTCATGTCCAAGCTGATGGCGATACATCCAGCAACACTTACAACAAAGAGAATATTAGTTTTTTATACCCCAAATACTGGGTTTAAACAGATTCTAAATACCTTTATACAAAAATAATCATTCAATGTAGAATTATCTCATTTCTCATACACTTGAGTTATGCTGAAGTCATCAATAAAAAAGCCATGGTATTAAAATGAAATCTATAATTCATAACAATTTATTTACTCTTTTTATCTTTTTCTCACTGTTGTCTATTAGTAGCTATACTGCTTCGGCAGAACTCAGTGCAGGTGCCAGAGCAATTGAAGATGCAAATAAAATTATCACCAATGTCAATACCGAAGAGCTGCAAAAACTACTCAAAGATAACCCCAAAATTGAACTCATAGATGTGCGTACAGCCAATGAGATTGATTTTATCGGTGGCGCTATAGATGCAGATGAAAATGTGAATATTCCCCGTGGATGGCTAGAGTTTGATGTAGCCAGTCATGTTAAAACCAAAGATACTCCAATCGTTGTTTATTGTGGTACAAATCAACGCAGCCCATTAGCAGCAAAAAAATTGATGGAATTAGGCTATACCAATGTAAAAAACTACGCCGATGGTTTTGAAAAATGGCAGGCTTTAAAAAAACCCATTAAATATACCGACAAGGCTCCTGAATCAATGCTTTACAGCATGCCGATTCAAGTAAAAGATAATGTCTGGTCAGCCATAGGCGCTACCGCACCAGGCACCTATGCCAACTCTGGTCATAATAATAACCTCTCTTTTATTATCACTGATGAAGGTGTATTGGTTTTTAATGCAGGAGATAACTACCTTCTCGCTCAGGCATTACATGCTGAAATCAAAAAATTAACCAAGCAAGCTGTAAAATACGTTATTTTAGAAAATGCACAGGGTCATGCCATGCTTGGCAGTAATTATTGGCAACAACAAGGTGCGCAAGTCATTGCCCATGTTGATGCCAAAAAAGAAATGGAAGAATACCATGATCAAATTCTTGAACGGATGCAGCGTGGCAGAAGGGATAAATCACAATACACTGAATTCGTCTACCCTGATAAAACATTTGAAGACAAGATGACCATCAAAATGGGTACTGAAGTATTTGAGATACTACATCTTGGCCCTGCACACAGTCCTGGCGACATAATGCTTTGGATGCCTGAGAAAAAATTATTGATCTCTGGAGATATGGCATTTAACCAACGTTTACTACCCGTTATGGAACACACCGATACTGCAGGGTGGATAGAGACTTGGGATAAATTTGAAGCCTTGAAACCTGAAATTATTATCCCAGGCCATGGCGACCCAACGACCATGAGCGTAGTTATAAAAACCACTAAAGACTATCTTGTTTATATGCGAAAACAAGTTGAAGAGATTTTAGATAATGATGGCTCTGAACAAGATGCTTATAAAATAGACCAAAGTGCTTTTTCTCATCTTGATACTTTTAATGAATTAGCGTTGCAAAATGCCGGGCGTATTTTTCGTGCTATGGAATTTGAATAGTATTATTAAAGAATGCAAAGTCAAAAACACGGAAAAACTACCACATCACGACACCTTTAAAAAGACAAGAACTATCTAATACAGCCTTAAGAGCTTAACCCATTAGTCTGTTTTTACAGCTTATTACAAGCATATCAAGTAAAATAAAGTTTAAAATAATAACTATAATAAAAAACTATCAAAACTATACTCAATAAGAATGAAGCCATACTGAACCGTCGTTTAGATGAATTAATCATAACGACTCTGATACTGATTGGCTTAATGATTCTCAACTCTGTGCTAGTCTCTTCAAATTTCATAGGAACTATTTTATTAACAATAGATTTTTCCATAATGAGTATTCTATTTCTTTTTCGAAAAAAAGTAGAACAACAATTAACGAGAAAAGTCTACCTATGGACAAACATTTTAACTACCAGCACTCTAATGTGGAGTACGACAAGTCCACATTACGCCATAATATTACCTGTATTTATTTTAATTGCATCGTTGATAGTTAACCATAAAATGTTTCTGGCTATTTCCTCATTCTCTGTATTCAGTCTTGTTACATTTGGCGTAATATCCATTAACAATGAACAGTTTTCCAGCTTGATTTTTGGCTATTGGCAGACAATTGACTTAGTCATCATGCTATGTGGTGCCATCTATACTTCATGGCAAACCAATTTTGATATGAAATACACACTCAAAAACCTGAATCTTCAAATACTAAAAGTTACCGATAGTCATTCACAAATAGAGTCACTCATTAAGTTTGACTCACTAACTGGTTTAGCAAATAAGACCTGTTGTGAAGAAAAATATGTAAGGTTCCTTAATGAAGCTAAGAATAGAAATGAAGTAGTCGCTGTATTTTTCCTTGATCTTGATAACTTTAAATCAGTTAATGACTTTTATAATCATAGTGTTGGAGACAAGTTATTAATCCACGTATCAAAACAAATTAATAGTTTAGCTGAAGACAGTGATATTGTTTCCCGCCTCAGTGGAGATGAGTTTATTTTAATGGTTAGCCGACCTGAAAATTATAACTTCCAGCAACTGGCTTCGCGTGTTTTGAAACAACTTGAAAAACCTGTCAGTATTGATTCACACTTAATCGATATCACTGCATCTATTGGTGTTGCCATTGCAAAAAAATCTGACTACAGCTTTAATGAAATTAGAAAAAAAGCTGATATAGCGATGTATAAAGCAAAGCAATCAGGTAAAAATAATGTGTGTATATATGATGAAGAAATGTATCAGCAGTCGCTGCATAAAATCTCTATTATAAATGGTCTTAAAGAGGCACTCAGGCATAATGGCTTAGAAGTGTATTTGCAACCAAAAGTTGATATTAAAACAGGAAGAATGAATAGTGCCGAAGCGCTAATCCGTTGGACAAAAAATAATAAAGATAATATATCCCCTGCAGAGTTCATTCCTTTAATCGAATCCACTGAACTGATTTGTAATATCAGTGAATGGGTAATCCATCACGCCTGTAAATTATGTAAGGATTGGCATGATAAGGGTTATCATGATATGTCTATTTCTGTCAATATTTCCTCCTCACAATTTATGCGCGGAGGCTTACTGGATATTGTCGAAAGAGAACTTAAATCTTCGCAATTAGATCCCCAATATTTAGAACTTGAACTAACTGAGCATGCTGTTTTTCATGATGATGATCATGTTCTCAAGGAGCTAAAGCAGCTTAAAAAGCTGGGTGTCACCCTATCGATTGATGATTTTGGAACAGGCTATTCTAATATAGAATACTTGACAAAGTTTAATGTCGACTTAGTGAAAATCGACCAATCCTTTATTAGAGATTTACAGTATTCAACAGATAACTACGCGATTGTGACCGCCATTATTAAAATGGCAAACACATTAGGCCTACGAGTTGTAGCAGAAGGTGTTGAAACAAATAAGGAATGGGAAATCCTCAAAAAATTAGGCTGTAACTATGGGCAAGGTTTTCTATGGTCTAAAGCGCTCTCCCCTACTCATTTCACGGCTTACTTAGAACAAGACATGCATGTGATAGCTTAATTATGAATGGCTGAGGCAATATTGAAATGGCACCCCCCCC
>CAZWEA010000188.1:0-4705 GCA_964632635.1 uncultured Cocleimonas sp.
AGAAAATGATCAAGTCTAAATATGGGGAGAATGGAAGGCTACTCTTCGGAATGGATATGTATTTTGCCCAAAATATGAATAAGAGCAATATGCAACTCCTCTCTGATACAAATGCTGTGTTTATTCAGTTCGGTCCAACTGGAAACAGTACAGACCCCAGAATACCACTTGTTAATTATCGACTTCTAAGCGGTGAAAATATAGATAAAAACTATATTGTACTAAAGAACGACGATGACCACGGTTATCCAGCTCGGCAAGATATTAACACTATGCAAGGTATGCTAAAGCCGCTTGATGCGCTTATGGAGTACACATTTACTGAAGAAACAGACGCTCATCATCAAATGTCACTTGAGGGAGAAGGAAAAATAGACCCCTATGCAAATGGCTACCAAAAAGTAGAAAGCATTGAGCATTATAGTAGAGATAATAATCGTTATGGCTGTGTATATGCTGCTCTGTATCATAGCGGGCCAATCGGAGGGGCGAGCGATATAGAGAATTGTGGAGAACCCGTCATTGAAGCTAACTAATCAATTCAAGCTACCACTGTTTAATGCCAGTTTCAGAAGGGGTAGGTCTTAAATTCATTTCTAGACCTACCATTTTTCAATGGCTATATGGCACCCCCGCCTTTTTTAGATAATTGATTAAGGGCGTATTTCTTTTATAGGAATAACTTTCTCGTAATTATCTAACTTCAACCCTTCGCCTATCCACGCATGCCCGTATATGATTTCCCATGTTGCGGGGAATAATCCTTGATCTGTTCTAAAACTCTGGTAGTTCTTTTCAAACTCAGCAAATTTATGCTTACCCATCAGACCTTTAGCGCGTTGGCTGTGTACATTACTCGCGCCTGTTTGCTTAATATCATCCATAAGCTGACGAACATTATCATAGGTCATGGTGATCACTTCCATATCAGTCACAGGATCGATAAAGCCCGCTTTTAAAAGTGCATCACCGATATCATGCATATCCACAAAAGGACTTGTATGAGGTACATTATCAACAGATTGCCAGCTTTGGCTGACTTCCTTAAGCGTATCAGGACCGAGTGTACTGAATAATAAAAGTCCATTAGGTGCTAGAGCTTGATGAAACCCTGAAAAGGTTTTTTCTAAATCATTACACCATTGCAACATTAAGTTAGACACCATCAAATCTATGGAATCAGACTGTATTGGCAAAGCCTCGGCATCAGCACACAACCCACTCGGTTTTCGGAACCACCCACCCTGCTTTGAACATTTACGTGCCATATTCAAAGCACTGTCTACGGAAATCACTTTTGATTTTGAATATCGTTGTAATAGGTCTTTGCTTATAAAGCCTGTCCCACACCCCATATCCAAGGTAGTTTGTGGATCAATTTTTATATAATCTAATCGTTCACTTAATCTATTTGCCACTTCCCTTTGCAATATAGCGGCAGCATCATAACTTTCAGAAGCACGATTAAAGTGTTGTCGAATGATATTTTTATCCAGCATAAACATCTGATTTATAAAAATAGGCATTTGAGCACTTGAATAAGAAATTATCAAATTTAATTGTTTAAATAAATAATTATGCGTACAAATCCAGCTTCTGAAAAATTAATAATAAAAATTTAAATAATTAACTTGTTTAATAATGAAACTATTCTACATTTAAAATTAATACTGACGGAGAATGATATGAATAGACAAGAGCAAATCACAGCATTAGAAAAAGATTGGAAAACTAACCCTCGTTGGAAGGATGTCAAACGTACTTATAGTGCGGAAGATGTGGTACGTCTGCGCGGTTCTATTCAGCCTGAATATACCTATGCTAGACGTGGTGCTGAAAAATTATGGGAATTAGTTAATGGCTCCTCTAAAAAAGGTTATGTAAACTCGATGGGGGCGATTACCGCAGGTCAGGCAATGCAACAGGCTAAAGCGGGTTTAGAAGCCATTTACCTTTCGGGTTGGCAAGTGGCTGCAGATGGAAATACATCAGAAACAATGTACCCAGATCAATCTCTGTACGCCTATGATTCTGTACCCACCATGGTGCGACGCATTAATAATACCTTTAAACGCGCTGATGAAATTCAGTGGTCAAAAGGCATTGACCCAGATAGTGATGACTATATTGATTATTTCTTACCTATTATTGCAGATGCCGAGGCTGGATTTGGCGGTGTTTTAAATGCTTTTGAATTAATGAAAAACATGATTGCTAATGGCGCAGCTGCTGCTCACTTTGAAGACCAACTTGCTGCGGTAAAAAAATGTGGTCATATGGGAGGCAAAGTTCTAGTACCAACACAAGAAGCTATCCAAAAACTAATATCCGCACGACTTGCCGCAGATGTCATGGGTGTTCCAACCATTATTTTGGCACGTACCGATGCAGAAGCAGCCAATTTATTAACTTCAGATGTGGATGAAAATGATGCACCATTTATTACCGGTGAGCGTACCCCAGAAGGATTTTATAAAGTTAAAAATGGTTTAGAACAGGCCATTTCACGTGGGGTTTCCTATGCACCTTATGCAGATTTAGTTTGGTGTGAAACAGGTAAACCTGATCTGGGCTTTGCGCGTGAATTTGCAGATGCGGTACTTGCTGAAAATCCCAATCAATTACTCGCTTATAACTGTTCACCTTCATTTAACTGGAAAAAGAATCTCAGCGACAGTCAAATTGCTGGTTTCCAAGAGGAAATAGCGGCTATGGGTTATAAGTACCAATTTATCACTTTGGCTGGTATCCATAATATGTGGTATAACATGTTTGACCTCGCCTATGAATATGCACAAGGCGAAGGCATGAGACATTATGTTGAAAAAGTACAAGAGCCCGAATTTGCAGCTGCGGATAAAGGCTACAGCTTTGTATCACATCAACAAGAAGTTGGCGCTGGCTACTTTGATGATGTCACCACAGTCATTCAAGGTGGCTCGTCTTCAGTAACAGCACTAACTGGGTCTACCGAGGAAGAACAATTTTAAGAGGATATTTATGCCATTTAAAACAGCAGATCTTTGTGATGAATTCTGTGCTGATGACTGCGAAGAAGTTCAAGTCGCAGGAGCTTCCCTAAAGAACTATGGTGGTAAAAGTAGTTTCTCAGGAGAAATTGTCACCCTTAAAGTGTTTGAAGATAATCAACTCGTTCGAGATCAAGTCACATCCGATGGTGAAGGCAAGGTTCTTGTCATCGATGGGGGCGCCTCTATGCAGCGTGCCTTACTTGGAGATATGTTAGCTGCAAAAGCAGTAGAAAATGGCTGGAATGGAATTATTATTAATGGCTGTATTCGTGACTCTGAAGATATGGCCTATATGAAATTGGGGGTGCTTGCGCTTGGCACTCACCCCTTAAAAACAGTTAAAGCGGGCGTTGGAAAAACAAATGTATCAATCACATTTGCAGGCTTAAACTTCGAACCAGCCGATTTTATTTATGTGGATATTGACGGGATTGTCATTTCTGAAAAACCACTGACTTAATTCATACACCATTGAAAGCTAGCTTAAAAAGCAATAGACCTTGGACGTGGATTCCCACCCTTTATTTCACCGAAGGGCTGCCCTACTTTGCCATCGTGGTGCTCTCCACATTCATGTATAAAAGCTTCGGCTTAAGCAACTCAGAAATAGCTTTCTATACGGCATGGTTTTACCTACCTTGGGTTATCAAACCCCTGTGGAGCCCTTTCGTTGATATCTATCGCAGCAAACGCTTTTGGGTAATAGCAATGCAACTGTTACTAGGCGCAGGTTTAGCTGGCATAGCGATGATTCTACCTACCGAAAATTACCTGCGTTACTCATTAGCTTTTTTCTGGCTACTCGCGTTTAGTTCAGCAACCCATGATATCGCTGCTGATGGCTACTATATGCAGGTTCTAAACAAGGGACAGCAATCCTTTTTTGTAGGTATTCGCTCAACTTTTTACCGAATTTCAATGATCACAGGCCAGGGTTTAATCGTTATTTTTGCGGGCAAACTAGAGAATAGCTATGATGTAAAAACAGCTTGGCAGTTAACCATGGCTCTAGTCAGTTTAATACTAATTGTTGTCGCAATTTATCATGCGTTTATGCTTCCCAAAGAAGAGAGCAAAAATCCCTCATTAGTCTCTAGCTCACCTTTAAAAGGCTATACCGAAGTCTTCAAAAGCTTTTTCCAAAGGAAACACATCGGCATTTTTATCGCCTTTATTTTGTTATATCGACTCGGTGAAGCACAACTAACAAAAATAGCTAGCCTGTTTATGCTAGATGATCGCAGTGCAGGAGGATTAGGCTTAAGTACCGAAGCAGTAGGCTATATTTACGGAACAGTGGGGACTTTAGCCTTGGTTATTGGCGGTATTCTCGGCGGTATTTTAGTGTCACGCAAAGGCTTAAAATACTGGATATGGTGGATGGCACTTGCGATTAATTTACCCGACCTTGCTTATATCTATATGGCATGGCAACAACCCGAAGCAAGTTGGTTAATACACTTACTGGTTGGCATCGAACAATTCGGCTACGGCTTTGGTTTTACCGCTTTCATGATGTACCTAATCTACATAGCCGAGGGACAATTCAAAACAGCACACTATGCAATAGCCACAGGGTTTATGGCGGCAGGGATGATGATTCCAGGAATGCTTAGCGGCTGGATACAGGAAAGTTTAGGTTACCCCCTATTCTTTGTATGGGTGATCATAGC
>CAZWEA010000189.1:0-4650 GCA_964632635.1 uncultured Cocleimonas sp.
TGTATAAGTGCTGCAAGAGCAGACGCACTCTACATCGTAGATCAACTGCGTTTTCTAGGTTAAACGACCGCAAGCAAACAAATGAGTAAGGAAAGCTATTACACGTAAATCAGATGGTAATTTGTGGGTTAAAAACGAATAATATTTGTAAATAAATGTCACTCAACGTGGTAATTTCACCGCATCTGATAGTTACTTTAATAGCCAGAAATACATGTTGGGAAACATGCTCCATGTGGGTAACTAACGAGCCCCATTTTAGCTGCGATGCACAAGCATTTAACTCCCCGACTAAGTTGATTCTGGAGTATCATTTTCGAGTGTTTTTTCTGGTAATTAATATTGCTGTGATTTGGGCGCTTAGCAATTATCGTTATAGGTAAGGTCGGTGGCGTATACTTTTGAGTGTGATGAGGGTTTATTAGGGCTACTACTAAATCGAGCGGACATAAAGAAGAGACATTTATAATGAGGGAATCGCTTAAACGATTAGCTGATATCCCTGGTATTAAAAAGGCAATAGATAGGGGTTTGGGGAGTGAGGGTAAGCTGGTGGTGTTAAATGTGAGGTTTTTGGTGACGGCTGGAACGTGCCCATAGCGGATGTTCAATTTAATATTTTGATCTGTCCTCGGCTGTTCTGAATGTGTAATGCCTTGCCTTTGGATGATATGCATTTTCTGAGTTGGAAAGATTTTCTATGAGTACTGCACCACTACTACGTCCGATGTTTGATCCGCCAAATGAAATTGTTCAAGCTGGTCTTGATGGTGATCTGGTACTGTTTATTGGTGCAGGAGCATCAAGGCGCTTAGGACTTCCCTCATGGAGTGGGCTTTCACGCCTTGTACTCCATGACTTAAGGCAAGCTGGCTTAATCAATTATTCGGATTTAGAACAACTCCGTGGTTTAGATGCTAAAAAGCAGCTTTCTATCGCGCACCTCATTGCTAAACAAAATGACTTTGTAATTGATTATAGTTCTTACTTAAGCAACCCAAATGGGGAAAGCACAATTTATGCTGATATCAATAAAATAGGATGCCCATGTGTAACCACGAATTACGATGAGTTGTTAGAACCAGTGCATCTTGATGCTGATGATGGATCAGAGACTCCAACTGCTATTAAGAGAATTGTCGGTGCTGAAAAACTGTACGCAAAGCACTTGAATGACCCTGGGTGCGTAGTTCATTTACATGGTGCAATTAGCGATTCAGACTTCATTATCGTGACTACAAGGGATTATTTAGAACACTACGATAAAGAAAAAACACAGGAATTTCTGAGAGAACTATTTACTAAAAAGGTGGTTTTATTTATTGGGTATGGGTTGGAAGAGGCAGAAATTCTTGAACTCATACTTCGTAAGGGTGATGCACGAGATAATAAAGAGAATTGCCGATTTGCGTTACAAGGCTTCTTTTTAAGTGAACAGCCCCTATATAACAATCTATATAGCTACTATGAAAAGTCTTTTGGTGTTCAATTGCTTGGATATGTCCGTGATTATGATGGATATGCTGCATTAGACAAAATAATCCGTGATTGGTCTAACCAGCTTGAAATACGGAAGCCGCCGCTTGCAGTAGATTTGGATTTTATGGATGAGGTCTTAAGTAATGGATAGATTATCTGCAAAGGAACAGGATCTCCTGCAAAGAATCCAGGACAAGCAAGATCTTATTCCTCTTTTTTTTCGCAAAGTCAAAGGGCTGAAATGGTTTTACCCACTTCAAGAATTGGGCTTTTTTGACTCAGCAGACCTATCTGGCCCAGTACCATCAGGCGAAGAAGGATATGTACGCATCCATAAATGGCCGATCATTGATTATTTGTTAAACACAGTTGATGAATTAAAACAGCAAGAAACTGATGAATATCCCCAGGCTTTCCTCTGCATAATTGAGGAAACAACCAATTATGCTAAAGATCATAGTATAGAAAACTATCATGCTTGGCGGCAGTTCTCCGAGCTGCTCTCAAAAATTTCACCCTCACACATTGAACCAAAGCATATTCAGATCATTGAGTATTGGTTGGCTGATCGCTTCAATTCGAGCCTTGTGGTAAATCAAATAGGTGGAAAATGGTTGCCAACATTGCTTGACAAAGGGGATGCGCATTCATTGTTATTGGCTCAAAATCTCCTTATTGTTTTGTATCAGGTACGTTTTATTGACCACGAAATGGAAGGCAGGAAAACACAGGAAAGCCAGTTTAATTTTAACTTCTACTATGGTGAAGAATTTACTCGAAAAATCGCTTATGCAGTCGGTGAAAAACTTGGAAGAAATGGGTTAGCGGTATTTGATAAGCAGTTAAAGTTAATCCTTAACACTTTGCAAAACGATAAATGGTCTTCTATTTGGCAGCCTGCCATAGAAGATCACGATCAAAACAAACATCATAAAGATCCTGAGAATATTCTGGTTATTGGTTACCGTGACGCACTTGATGGTTTCATAGAAAGCTCTGAGGAAGAATCGTCATTATTTATTTCGGAAATGATGGAGTCAGAACTTGAGACAATAAATAGGATAGCTATCAACGCTCTACGTAAGAACTATGAACGATTTAAGGATATTGCCAAACAATTTGTTGTAGATAAGTATATTTCGAATAATTTCAGACATGAAATGTGGCACTTTCTCTCTGAGAATTACACGAGATTCGATCCAGAGATACAGGAGGAGGTCTTAAGAATTATTGCATCTATAGAAGTAGTTCATGAAGGCAATAGCATATCGAGGGGTGCGACCGCATACCGTCAAGCAACATGGTTGTCAGCTATAAAAAATGCTAGCACAATAGAATTAGAGGCATACGAAAAAGCAGTACAAACCGCCAAGGCCGAACCAGATCATCCCGATTTTTCAAACTACATGTCGGTAGGCTGTGTCGACAGCAAGTCACCGTATTCCATAGAAGAGTTACAGTCATTGAGTTCTTCTGAATTGATGAAAACTCTAGCTGAATACGAATCTGGAAATGGGTGGGGAGAACACAGCATAGAAGGGCTAACGCGTACGTTTAAACAGAGGATTAAAAATGACCCCTTGTCGATTTATCCAACTTTAGGGAAATTTCTCAACCTTGATTTGGCGTACATCTACGTCATTATTGAGGCGTTCTCTGAACTTTGGGCTGAAAAATCAGGATTGCCATGGGATGAAATTTGGCCCGTTCTCCTTGAGTTTATTAACAATCTGATCGAACAACCTGCTTTTTGGAGCGAAGAAAACACCAAAGAAAATGAACATTTCGTTGCAAATCGCTATTGGATAGTTGGTGCTGTTGGGCGGTTGATTGAAGCTGGTGCAAAATCAGATGAGCACGCTTTCCCTGAAATAGTGCATAAAGATGCAAAACAGGTGTTAAATATACTGCTTAATCGAGAAACAGGTGAGACTTTCGCTTACGACAGCGATGCTGTTTCAATCGCAATTAATAGCCCAAGAGGTAAATGCCTAGAAGCGTTGATCAATATGACTTTAAGAGAATGTAGACTGTCAGATAAGAATGGAGAGGGACACACTGATACATGGAATGAGTATGTGCCTTATTATGAAGCTGAATTAGATCGTACAAGTCAAAATAAGTATGAATTTGCAACTTTGGTAACCAACTATCTACCAAACTTTCTATACATATCTAAAGACTGGGTTATTAATAATTTAGAGCGTATCTTTAGCCAAGACGACTACCAAAATTGGCTTTGTGCAATGCAAGGCTATTCATATGCAAGGACAGTGTACAAGGAAATATTTGACTTTTTGAAAGTGCATGGCGATTTTCTCAAGGCATTTGATGACGAGAACATCAAAAAAAGAGTCAACGATAGCTTTATCCAAAAAATTGTTATCTCATACCTGAATGATTTTGAGCTGTATGAAGATGAAGGAAGCTTGATTCAGACACTTGTCGAACGAAATCAACCCAAAGAACTGCATCAGTTGATTTGGTTTGTTTGGACTCTTAGAAATTGTAGAGATGAGAAACCATCTGAGAAAGTATATGAACTTTGGCCAAAATTAGCGAAATTAATTGATGTTGAGACAATCTCTGGAAAAAAATTAGCTTCAGATTTGTGTCATTGGGTCACGTATATTGAGCATATAGATGAGGAGAAAATGGACTGGCTTACATTCATCGCCCCTTATGCTGATGAATCGCATAACGCATATATTTTTCTCGAAAACCTTGCGAGACTCAGTGAGGAGCAACCATTCGAGGCAAATCTCTTGTGGAATAAACTTCTTGAGCGTTCATCACCAGATTATCCAGAAGAAGCTATTCACCAAATTATCCAAAATTTAGTACTAAACGGTCCCGAAGGGGTTCGAGCAGCACGGGATACGGTAAGCGAATATCTGAAGTATGGAAATGAGCTTCCAAGACAATGGCTAAGAGAAGTGCTTGATGCCACCGAACAGCCACAAATCATACGCCCCCAATAGTGTGGCACTGTGGGGTCGAACCCACGTAATGAATTGTTTTTTTATGAAAAAGGGGTTCAAAAAAGCATAAATTTGAATCTTAAAGGGTTTATTTTCTAGTCAATATGAGGCGAATAAGAAGAGTGCTGTTCTTTATAAGTCTTAAAAGCACTATTTTAGGATTAAAATAGTGCTTTTAAGAGTAAAAAAT
>CAZWEA010000190.1:0-4592 GCA_964632635.1 uncultured Cocleimonas sp.
CAGATTCTGTTGAAATGTCTGTTCGTGTAGGAGCTTCTCGTGTTCGAGATATGTTTGACCAAGCCAAAAAACATGCGCCTTGCATTATATTTATTGATGAAATTGATGCGGTCGGCCGATCTAGAGGCGCTGGCTTAGGTGGTGGAAATGATGAAAGAGAGCAAACATTAAATCAACTTTTGGTTGAAATGGACGGTTTTGAAGGTCATGAAGGTATTATTGTCATCGCAGCAACTAACCGTGCAGATGTATTAGATACTGCATTGTTGCGACCAGGACGATTCGACAGACAAGTTAATGTCGGCTTACCTGATATTAGAGGCAGGGAGCAAATACTTAATGTCCATATGAAGAAAGTACCGGCTGCGGATGATGTTATTGTTAAGTATATCGCACAAGGTACGCCAGGGTTTTCTGGTGCTGATTTAGCTAATCTAATTAATGAAGCTGCTTTATTTGCTGCGCGTGAGAATAAGCGTGTAGTGAGTATGGCCGATTTAGAAAAAGCTAAAGATAAGCTCATTATGGGAGTTGAGAAACACTCTATGGTCATGGATGAAAAAGAGAAGAAAATGACGGCTTATCATGAAGCAGGACATGCTATTGTTGGTAAGTTAGTACCTGAGCATGACCCAGTATACAAAGTAAGTATTATGCCAAGAGGACGGGCTTTGGGTGTGACAATGTTCTTACCTGAAAAAGATCAATATAGTGCGAGTAAGCAAAAACTGGACAGTATGATTTCTAGCTTATATGGTGGACGGATAGCGGAAGAACAAATATTCGGTTGGGAGCAGGTTTCTACGGGGGCTCAAAACGATATTGAAAGGGCAACTGAGCTTGCTCGTAATATGGTGACAAAGTGGGGATTATCACGTCGTCTAGGACCATTGGCTTATGGAGAAGAAGATGGAGAGGTCTTTCTTGGGCACTCGGTGACTCAAAATAAGCAAATTGCTGAAGGAACAGCGGTGACGATTAATGAAGAAATAAGAAGATTTATCGATCAAAATTATCAACGTGCTGAAAAAATATTGAAAGAAAATGAGGATATTTTGCATTCTATGGCTGATGCATTAATGAAATATGAAACCATAGATAAATATCAGATTGAAGATTTGATGGATAGGAAGCCAGTCAGAGAGCCACAAGGTTGGGATGATGTTCCTCCTCCATCGGATAGTGGTATAAAATCTGAAGATAAAGATGAAAAAAAAGATAAACCATCTATAGGTGGAGCGGCAGAACAAAATTAAATAAGATCAGATAGTAAGAAGGGGAGGCGTAATGCCTCCCTTTTTTTTTTGACAAATAATTTAAGTACCCAAGTAAAATTATTTTGACTGTTTTACTTGTCTTTTTTATCCTCTTCTTCGTTGTAAAAAATAGTTGCGTAGCTTGCTATGCGCCTATTTTTACGCCTTGAATAGAATAAAAAATCCTGCGTAAAGCAGTCAAAATAATTTTACTTGGGTACTTAGTAGATCACTAGGCGATGACGATGAAAAAAAAATATTTTGGTACTGATGGAATTAGAGGTATGGTAGGTAAAGCGCCTATTACTCCAGATTTTATGCTTAAATTGGGGTGGGCGACAGGTCGGGTATTTGCTGAAGAAGGACATGGGTTTGTATTAGTGGGTAAAGATACACGAATTTCAGGCTATATGTTTGAGTCAGCTCTTGAGGCCGGGTTGTCCGCAGCTGGTGTGGATACCAGATTAACCGGTCCAATGCCCACTCCGGCAATAGCCTACTTAACCCAAACCTTAAGGGCGAAAGCAGGTATTGTTATTAGTGCTTCGCACAACCCCTATTATGATAATGGTATTAAATTTTTTTCGATTGAAGGCAAAAAGTTACCTGATAAATTAGAGCATAAAATCGAACACTATATTGATTCTCCAATGGAGACGGTTGAATCTTCAAAGCTAGGAAAAGCCAGTCGTTTAACAGATGCAAAAGGAAGATATATTGAATTTTGTAAATCCACAATTCCTTCTAGTCTTGATTTTGAAGGGTTACGGATTGTAGTGGATTGTGCTAATGGTGCAACTTATCATATAGCACCTTTTGTATTTAGTGAAATAGGCGCAGAAGTAATATCGGTCGGAATTAGCCCTAATGGTTTAAATATTAATGAGGAATGTGGGGCAACAAAACCTGAGTTTTTAGCAGAAAAAGTAGTAGAAAGCCGGGCAGATTTAGGGATAGCCATTGATGGTGACGGTGATAGATTGATTATGGTCGATCATAAAGGAGAAATTGTAGACGGTGATGAGTTAATTTATATAATCGCACAATCAAGTTTGCAAAAGGGACGGCTAAAAGGAGATATTGTTGGGACATTAATGTCGAACCTTGGCATGGAACATGCTTTAAAGAAAATAGGGTTAAATTTAGTAAGAGCAAATGTAGGAGATCGCTATGTCATGGAACAACTGGTAAAACATAAAGCGATTTTAGGCGGAGAGAGCTCTGGACATATTATTTGTCTGGATAAAAGCACAACTGGAGATGCTATCGTTGCAGCTTTGCAGGTCTTGGCGGAAGTACAGCAGAGTGGAAAGAATCTGCACGAACTAAAATTAGGGATGCAAAAATACCCACAGGTATTAAAGAATGTAAGAGTCAATAAAAAAGTAAATCTCGATGAATTTGAATCCATTAAAAAAGCGGTGAAAGCTGTAGAGAAAAAAATGGGAGATAAAGGTCGGGTTTTATTAAGAGCTTCAGGTACAGAGCCTTTAATCAGAGTTATGGTGGAAGGAGAGAACGAAAGTGACGTGATTAAGTATGCTGATGAATTGGTCGATGTAGTTAAGAAAGAAATTTAAAGATTGAATAAAATCTCTTTAGCTTATATCATAATCAGTTTAATTTTTCTCGGGGTATAAAATGCGTCAATCTCTAGTGATGGGTAATTGGAAAATGAACGGTTCACGTTCAGAGGGTTTGGCATTAGCAAATGCTATTGCTGCTGGTCTAAAACAGGGAGATCAAGGAATAGCTGTTTGTGTGCCTTATGTGTATTTATCAGATATAAAAAGTGTAGTGGAGAACACACCATTAGTGCTAGGTGCACAAAATATAGCGGATCAAGAGTCTGGAGCATATACAGGCGAAATTTCTGCCTCTATGTTGAAAGAATGTGGTTGTACCTATGCATTGGTTGGGCACTCAGAAAGACGCTCTTATTATGGGGATACTAACGAGTCGGTTGCAACCCGTTTTTGTCAGGCACAGAAAGAGGGTATAGTTCCCGTGCTGTGTATTGGAGAAACTCTGGAAGAACGTGAAAGTGATAAAACATTTGCCGTTATTGACAAGCAATTAAATGCTGTGATTGATATGGCAGGAATTGATGCGTTGGGGAATTCAGTGATTGCTTATGAGCCAGTTTGGGCGATTGGTACTGGAAAAACGGCTTCTGATGAACAGGCACAAGAAGTTCATAAATATATTCGCGAGCAAATAGCATCAAAAAATCAGGACGTCGCTAATAAAGTCCAAATATTGTACGGCGGAAGTGTTAAGCCTGGCAATGCTAAAGCAATTTTTTCCATGCCAGATATTGATGGCGGTCTAATTGGTGGGGCATCATTAGATGCGGAATCATTTTTAACAATTTATCAATCGATTTAAAAAAATAAGAAGAATATGTATCAAGTCATTATAGTCGTTCATGTATTGCTGGGGTTGGGAGTCATAGGATTCGTACTTATCCAGCATGGAAAAGGTGCTGATGCAGGCGCTGCATTTGGCAGTGCTTCATCGGGTTCTGTTTTTGGGGCTCAAGGAGCATCATCATTTTTGTCCAGAACAACGGCAATTCTGGCTGCTTTATTTTTTGCCACCAGTTTAGGCTTAGCAATATTAAGTAGCCATCAAGGAACGGGTGTAGAAGCAGACTTGATGGATACATTTGAAGAAGGTTTTGCTGATGTTCCTGTGGTGAATGATGGAGATAGTAAGCCTAAGGAAGATAGTCTTCCCGTTATAAAAGAAGATATACCATCAGTTATAGAAGAGTCTTCTAAAGTAATAAACAAAACATCTGAAGGTGTAAAAACTAAAATTGATGCAGCAGTAACGAATGTAGAACAGGCTGTAACGGATACAAAAGTAGAAGTTTTGGATAAAGCTAAAACTTTAGATAATAAATAGTTTTAGATTTGCCGATGTGGTGGAATTGGTAGACACGCTATCTTGAGGGGGTAGTGGCGTAAGCCGTGCCGGTTCAAGTCCGGCCATCGGCACCATGATAAAAGACAGGAAAGTCAAGGAACGACCTAAAAGCCAGCAAATTGCTGGTTTTTTTGTTCTTGCTATCTACAGATATTATTGGTTTTCTGGTTTTTTAAAAAGTTGTTTATTTAAATCATTCAAATACGCGTTGTGTACGGTGTAATCTTTGGGATGATTTCGATGATTTAGCCCCAAAAGACCTTGAGTTCATGAAGGAACGTTATTGATGACTGAGGATTAATTTTTACTCCTAACCCGTTGTGGTATTTATTACAAGTCTACCTGTTATTTTCAGCGATTCAGAACATTCACCTTCATTCTCAGCATAAATATAGTCACTTTCTT
>CAZWEA010000191.1:0-4524 GCA_964632635.1 uncultured Cocleimonas sp.
TATTCCTTATATCCCTCTCGCTTATCTCAATGGTTGTTAATGCACACGGGCCAACACCTCAAAAGGTAGATGAAAAGATCGAAATAGACGCTTCCATTGATAAAACATGGGCCGTTTTAAAAAACTTTGATCAAATTTCCATATGGCATCCAGATGTAAAGTCCAGCAAAGGTGATGGTAAAAATGAGTCTGATGGTGTCCGCACCCTTACCTTATCAGGGGGTGATTTAGTAGAAAGTATAGATTATTACAGTGAAAAAGATCATGAATACAATTATCGCCTAAAGACTGAAAACACAGATGCTTTGCCAGCAAGTTCTTATACTGCAACAATTCAATTAGTAGAAGACGGTGGAAAAACATTAGTTAAATGGAAAAGCCGATTATATCGAGGCGATACAGGAAACTCCCCTCCCGAAAAACTAAATGATGAATCAGCTGTTAAAGCGATGAATACATTTGTTAAGCAGGGTTTAAAAGGATTAAAGGAAGCTGTTGAATAAATCACTTAGTCTTCTGATGACTCTATTGTTGTACAGTTGTTATGCAACTGTATATAGCAATCCCTATTTCTATATTAATCAGCAACAAGGAGAGACGGTCAGTGTTTTCAATCGAGAGGACTTAACACTTAAACGAAAAATACCCTCATTTAAAGGGGCGGCTGGCATTGCCATTAGCAATAAAAACCCATGGTTTGCGACAACACACCCTGAAGATGGAATCGTTAGTTTTTTTGATAGCAAGCGCCTCATTCCTTTGGAGCTGGTGAATGTCGGTGGTAGTCCCTTTGGCGCAGTATTTTCTAATAATAAACTTTTTTATAGTGATTGGAGTCGAAATGTTGTTGGCGTTATTCACCCTGGCACTGGCCGGGTGATTAAAAAAGTAAGCGTTGGAAAATCTCCGGCTGGGGTGTCTACCAATGCTTGTGAAACTCAAGTTTGGGTGGTTAATAGGGAAAGTGACAGTGTTTCTGTGATTGACACACATTATCTTAAAGTGCTTAAAACCCTAAAGGTTGGACATGCTCCATTTGCATTAGAGATGGATCATAAATTTGCTTATATTGTCAATTCACAGAGTAATACATTAAGCATTATTGACTTGAAAAAATTGACTGAAACAAAGAAAATTAAAGTGGGCCGAATGCCCTATGGCGTTGCCATCAATCAAAAGCTGCATAAGGTTTATGTCAGTAATCAATTAGAAAACACCGTGACAGTGATAGACTCTCGAACTCATAAAATAATCAACACACTAAAAACAGGTGCATACCCCGAAAATATTGCTGTGGATGAAAAAAATCAGCGGCTGTATGTATTGAACTGGTTTGATGGAGATTTAAGTATTTTTGATAGTTTGACAGATAGAGAAATAAAACGGATTGCTGTCGGAGACGGTAGTAGGGCTTTTGGGCAGTTTGTGGCAAATTCAAAAACCTGTTCTGTGCAATAAAACCATCTTCTAAACGAAGCAGGGTGAGCAATCGAGAATGTAATTTATCTTGCCTAAGCCCCGACTAAAAATGCGTCTACTGATTTCCAATGAGCCCCTGCCTTACTGCTAACAAAGTAAATTCAGCGATTGTTTTAACTTCTAATTTATCCTTTATCGCTGTACTATGATTACACACCGTCTTATAACTTAAGTGGAGTTTTTCAGCCGTATCCCGTGCGCTACTACCATTGGCAATTAAACAAAAAACATCAAATTCACGAGGGGACAATGATTTGATTTTATACTCATCATCATGCTCGGTAATCATGTTTACCGCTAATTGCTGAGCCATATCTGCATCAATATATGTTTGCCCTTGAGCAATTGAGCACACTGCTTTTACCAAAACATCAGGCACACTGCTTTTGGTGATATAGCCTTTTGCCCCTGACTTTATGGCGCGTGATGCATAAATAATTTCATTATGGATACTAAACACTAACATCTTACAAGAGGGGTCGTAGTTAATGAGTCGTCTAATACATTCCAGCCCTCCTAAACCTGGCATTGATAAATCCATCACAACAACATCCACCGCCTGCTTTTTATATTGCTGGCAAGCCATTTCACCACAATCGGCTTCATAAATATCGCCTATTTTCCCCGAAAGGCACAAATAAGATTTGTATCCCTCCCTTACTACTTGATGGTCATCAACAAGTAACACACTGACTTTAGCCATTGCGAACACCCTTACAAAAACAACTTATCATGAATAGGTGCTCCTTAAAATGATATAGGAGCTTTTCCTTTTTATTATTGGAAGGAATTTTTCCCTACTTAGTTTATGCATTATTCCCCTTGAATTAGGCACTTATTCCGTATTCAAAGAGCGAGCAAAAAAATACACTAGCTCTAAGCATTTGCCTACCTAATCGTTAGTTTGATCAAGAAGCTTTTTTTACAGTTAACTAGGCATTTGCTTCTTAACCCAAATTCATCAGGAGGAATCATGCAAATTATAAAATTTGCCCAGACAATGGGAACTACGATGCTAGTTTCCAGTGCACTATTTGCCGTATCACAACAAGCAAGTGCCAATAAAAAATTAGAAGATTTATCAGAACAGAACACTAACTGGGTGATGCAAACTAAAGACTATGATGCCAGCCATTACAGTAGCATGTACCAGATTAATATTCAGAATGTACATAAGCTAAGACCAGTCTGGTCTTTTTCAACAGGCGTGCTCAATGGACATGAAGGTGGACCTTTAGTTGTTGATGGAATTATGTATGTTCACTCGCCTTTTCCAAACAATATTTTTGCGCTTGATTTAGACGAACCCGATAAAATTTTATGGGAATACAAGCCTAAGCAAAATCCTGCTGCTCGTGCTGTAGCTTGTTGTGATGTTGTTAATAGAGGACTGGCTTATGCCCCTGGAACAAAAGATTATCCACCCACTATTTTTCAAGATCAACTCGATGGACATGTTGTCGCTATCAATGCAAAAACAGGAAAATTGATCTGGAAAATTGAGAACTCTGATATTGCTATGGGTTCAACTTTAACCTCCGCCCCTTTTGTTGCAAAAAACTTAGTCATTGTCGGTAGTGCGGGTGCAGAGTTAGGTGTACGTGGTTACGCAACGGCTTATAACATAAAAGATGGCTCTCAAGTATGGCGAGTTTATGCCACAGGCCCTGATGAAGATATAGGCATTGGTGAAGGTTTTAACAAAGACAACCCACATTATGGACAGTTTGATTTAGGGACTAAAACTTGGGAAGACGATGCCTGGAAAATCGGCGGAGGCACTAACTGGGGTTGGTATGCTTATGATAGTGAATTAGAAATGATTTACTACGGCTCAGGCAACCCAGCGCCTTGGAACGAAACCATGCGCCCAGGTGATAACAAATGGACAATGACCATTTGGGGACGTGATGTTAATACCGGCAAAGCTAAATTTGGTTACCAAAAAACACCGCATGATGAGTGGGACTATGCCGGCGTGAACTACATGGGCTTGTCCGAGCAAATGGTCGATGGAAAAATGACTAAATTGCTGACTCACCCTGATAGAAACGGCTTGGTTTATACCTTAAACCGTGAAACAGGTGACTTGGTTAATGCATTCAAAATTGATGATACGGTTAACTGGGTTAAAAAAGTTGATCTAAAAACAGGTCTTCCGATTCGTGACCCTGAGTATTCAACGCATATGGATCATGAAGCGAAAGGTATTTGTCCATCAGCGATGGGCTATCACAACCAAGGTCTTGAGTCTTACGACCCTAATAAGAAATTATTCTTTATGGGAACTAACCATATCTGCATGGACTGGGAACCATTCATGTTGCCATACCGCGCAGGTCAATTCTTCGTAGGAGCAACGCTCAACATGTATCCAGGGCCTAAAGGCACTTTGGGTCAAGTGAAAGCGATGGATTCAGTATCTGGTGAATTTAAGTGGGAAATTGCTGAGAAATTTGCAGTCTGGGGCGGAACAATGGCAACAGCAGGCGACTTAGTTTTCTATGGCACATTAGACGGTTATATCAAAGCACTTAACTCTAAAAATGGTGAAGAGCTTTGGAAATTTAAACTGCCTTCTGGCGTGATTGGTCATCCCATTACCTATAAGCACGATGGCAAACAGTTTATCTCTATTTACTATGGAGTGGGTGGCTGGCCTGGTGTAGGGCTTGTATTTGACTTACAAGACCCAACGGCTGGTTTAGGTGCAGTGGGTGCGTTTAAAGAACTGGCGCATTACACTCAAATGGGTGGTGGTGTAATGACTTTTGCACTGGATTAATTGTCCTGTAGATTGGGTGAGCGATAGCGTTACCCGACACTTCTTTAAAGAAAGGTGGATGACGCTATGCTTATCCACCCTACATTTAAACCAATCACAAATGAAAAACAGCATGACCTTAAAATCAAAAACACCCTGTCTGATGGGGCTAGCACTACTTTCAGGCTGTGCAGCAAATGCCCAACCTGATCTTTCCTCAGCCCCAACAGGTGAAATACTTAAAGTTTGCGCGGCTGAAGATGAAATGCCTTATTCCAATA
>CAZWEA010000192.1:0-1259 GCA_964632635.1 uncultured Cocleimonas sp.
TGCTCCTAAATTGATAGTTCGTTTGCAAACAATGATCTAACCATTTTTGTAGGAAATAATTTAATCGCCATTTATAGTTCATTATTTCAACAATCCGCCCTGGGTCTTTATAAACTTTTGAAACCAAGGGTCTATGATGATCTTTCAAAACTTCTGCCAAATTTGCATCTAAATAAACCCTTATCTTGATAGCTGGCTCCACAAAGCTTTCCAAGTTTTTATCGAAGCAATGCGTCAATTCAACGGTTAAAGTATGGTTTGTACGATCTATTATTCTTAAATGAAGCGCAGGTTTGTTTGTAGTTTCTCCAGTAGCCTGATGCTGGAAAGAACATAAATCAGGAATCAGACTAAAAAGCTTTTGAAAATTAGATTCACAAAGTTTCTCTAAACAAAGAGACGTATTAACAGGGTGAACTAGGCTCATTTTTAGTCTTCTCTATAGCTAGCATTTGCACTAGCTGTTTCCCAAAGAACAACTTGATCTACGTTTAACCCTTGTTGCTTTAAATGCTGATAAATCATTTTGCTCAACACTTCTGCAGTAGGATGATCTTCAATTGCCATGAATCTTTCCTTTTGCTGTTTTAACAAAGGAATAATGGGGTCATCTTTATGAACAAGAAAATTATGATCTAAATTTTGATTAATGTATGCTTCAACAACTTCTTTAACTTCTGAGAAATCACAAACCATCCCTTGATCATTAAGCTCATCCTGTTTTAATGAGATAGAGGCTTTTACACTATGCCCATGTAAATGCTTACATTTGCCTTTATGGCTCATCAGTCGATGACCATAACAAAAATAGACTTCTTTCGTAATTGTGTACATTCTAATCAATCATCCCTAAAATTAGAGTGAATTTTACTTTAAACTCTTAATGGTTGCAGCAATTTCAAACGAGCCATCCTGTTGTACAGTACTCCTTACAACCTCAATAAAAGCAGTCATAGGAGGAGTAAGAGGATTTTGAGGTAATACATTCACCTCCATTGCCAAACCGATTTCAAAAGCTGAATCAGCTATAAAAGAGACTCCCGACCCACTCAATGATGTACAACGACCAGTTTTCATACCCTCTGAGTCTGCTAATTTATAGGTGATGTCACAATCGACATCCATTCGAATATAGTCCCGTTTTTCATCATATTCCAGCATCGCATTTCCTCTATTTTAAAGTTGCAAACAAATGATTAATAACTTTAATATTTAAGTTTACTATAAATTGAAGATAATGCTGATTATTTATGTTTTTT
>CAZWEA010000192.1:1359-4518 GCA_964632635.1 uncultured Cocleimonas sp.
TTTAATATTTAAGTTTACTATAAATTGAAGATAATGCTGATTATTTATGTTTTTTCTAATACTATCCATATTCCTCCCTATCATTTATGCCTATAACTGACTATCTGTTATTTTTTGTGTAAAATCATTCGATTTTAAGAGTAGTTTAACTGGATAAATATATGAGTAAAAAGATTGTCCTTACCGGTATTACAACAACAGGCACTCCCCATTTAGGTAACTATGCCGGAGCTATTCGTCCGGCAATTGAAGCTAGCAAAGATGAAAATGTCAGACCTTTTTATTTTCTGGCTGATTATCATGCCCTCATTAAGTGCCAAGAACCCGAAAGAGTAAAACAATCTAGTCTTGAAATTGCAGCCACTTGGCTAGCATTGGGGTTGGATACCTCAAACGCCGTTTTTTATCGTCAATCGGATATACCCGAAATACCTGAACTGTGTTGGATGTTGTCTTGTGTTACAGCCAAAGGCTTAATGAATAGAGCACACGCTTATAAAGCCGCTGTTACTGAAAACGAAGATACCGAAGGAAATGATCCGGATAAAGGTATTACAATGGGTCTATTTGGCTATCCTGTATTAATGGCAGCAGATATGCTCATGTTTAATGCAAATAAAGTACCGGTAGGTAAAGACCAGATTCAGCATATCGAAATGGCTCGAGATATTGCATCGCGTTTTAATCATATTTATGGAGAACATTTCATCCTACCAGAAGCCGCTGTCGATGATAACTCCGCAACCATCTTAGGATTAGATGGCCGTAAAATGAGCAAAAGTTATAACAATACCATCCCTTTATTTGAAACTGAGAAAAAATTTAGAAAATTAATCAATAAAATTAAAACCAATTCGTTAGAGCCAGGCGAACCGAAAGAGACAAAAGATTGCACCCTTTTTGGAATGTATAAAGCCTTTGCCTCAAAGTCAGAAGTGTCAGAAATCAGCCAGCAATATGCTGATGGCATTGCTTGGGGTGAAATGAAAAAAATACTTTTTGAAAAAATTAATCAAGAAATTTCAGAGGCAAGAGAACATTATCAATCTCTTATGGAAACACCCGAACATATTGAAGAACAGCTACAGGAAGGAGCCAAAAAAGCCAGAGCAATTAGCCAACCTTTTATGCAAGAGATAAGAGAATCAATTGGAATCTCGCGTATTTCAAAATAACCGAATAAAAATACAACGCACACGAAGTAAATCGTGTGCGTTCAAAATAATTAACTAAATGTATTGCACTCTTGGATAGAGCCACTAAGCAACCCTTTTTTAAACCACTTCACACGTTGCTTAGACGAACCATGAGTAAATGATTCTGGGGAAGCATAACCTCTCGCTTGTTTTTGCAAGCGATCATCACCGATAGCACTAGCAGCGTTTAATGCCTCTTCAATATCACCTGTCTCAAGAATTCGTTTAGCTTTTTCAGTCCGATGCGCCCAAATACCAGCAAAACAATCCGCTTGTAATTCTAAGCGGACAGATAATTGGTTTCCTTCTGTCTTCCCCATACTTCTCTGCGCGTTTTGTACCTTACTAGAAATACCTAATAAATTCTGCACATGATGCCCCACTTCATGTGCAATAACATAAGCTTGAGCAAAATCGCCAGGCGCATCGTGATTATCTTTAAGTTGTTTATAAAACCCTAAGTCAATATAAATTTTATGATCCCCGGGGCAATAGAAGGGTCCCATCGCAGCTTCAGCCTGTCCACAAGCAGACTTAACCCTATCAGTAAACAAAACCAGTTTAGGTTCTTCATATCTAATCCCTGCCTCCTTGAGCAATCCATTCCATGCATCTTCAGTATCAGCCAGAACCACACCTGTAAATTGAGCTAATTGTTGTTGTTCAGGTGTAGGACGATAATTTGAATTTTGTGCGGGAGTAGAACCCGTCATTCCTGTTCCTTCCAGAAGTCCCATAATAAATTTAGGATTTATACCAAAATACATGGATGCCAAAGTAATAACCACGACACCCAATCCCCCAATTTTCTTAGCTCCAAGTCCACTTTCAGATCTTCTGTCTTCTACATTTCGACTGACTCTTCGATTACGCCATTTCATACCCTTACACCCTTAATTTAAAATTTAATAAAAATGTTAACAACATCACAATTATTGTTCTAGGCTAATTCTAACTCAGGACGACATTTGATTAAACCTCGAAAAAGTAGTTCCTTACAGTTTCTAGGTTATAATCACCGGTAAGCTATTAAATTATTGAAGGAATCTCTAATGTACACTCCATTTTTTTACCTTCGTTTTACATTTTTATTTTCACTACCCTTGATTGTTTTTGCTGAAACAAGTTACGAACCAAATAATACGATTGACGATGCGACATCTCTTTACGTTAATGGAGCAATCCAAGACCATAATTTTGATTACGCAGGGAATCAAGATTGGCTGGTTTTTTATGCCGAAAAGGGAATGATGTGTCAACACTTTTCCGTACACAAAGTTACACAGCTTTCTGCTGAATTTCATAATCTACAGGAGACAAATAATCATTGGCTGAATGAATTCTCTCTCGGTTATAAAAGACCTCAATATATTCAAATATTACCTGCTTGGTATCATGTCGAGTCTTTAAACTGTTCATGGTGTACCAATTCTGTTTTCAATGTATAAAAGAAGCTTTCAGAGACCGCATTATCCCAGCAGTTTCCCTTGCGGCTCATTGACTGAATAACATGATGATCCTTCAATATTTTCCTATGACTGCCGGATGCAGACTGACTGCCTCGGTCTGTATGCCCGATGACTCCTCTCGGTGGTTTCCGGCTCCACAAAACCATTAATAGAGCATCATTAACTAGAGATGCTTTCATTCGCTTATTCATTGACCGGCCGACTATTTTTCTAGAAAAGAGATCAATCCATCTTTATCAACTATCTATCGATAGATAGATATATAATCGACGGTTTCAGGAAAACTTGTTTTGTTATATCCAGAAATAGAAATTTCTGGAATCTCTCCCTTCAAATAGAGTAGCTTATCCAACTTTATGTTATTATTAAATTTTTCAGATTTAACTGGATTCAAAAATCTAAAATCCAAAACATCTGTAAGGAAAGCTCTCTTTCTCCTGATTGAGCTATATGAGTAAACCCTAAACTGACACATCCTACTAAGAATAGTAAAG
>CAZWEA010000193.1:0-4382 GCA_964632635.1 uncultured Cocleimonas sp.
TCTCTACTGCCGTCAATGTGCTGTTAAATTCGTTAAAACTTGTTTTAATTTTTGCGATACCTTTTGCTGTTCTCTTATCACCCGCTTTCCAGAAAATAAATCCTGAGTTGATGTTAGAAAGTAGCTGTGTGTACTGCTTGTTTACCGTTTGTGTTACATCAGCTGCTGAGATTACAGACTTAAAGTTTTTATCAGTCTGTTTCATCGCAGTAGCATCAGATGAGATGATGGTAAATGAAAGATATCCAATCAGGAGTAGTAAAAGTGTTGGTAATGCAATCAATGAGAGCATTCGAGTATTAATTGATAATTTGTTTAACATGGCGCTACCTTCTTATTTTTTTTGTTTGTATTGTTATAGTTTTTAGTATTTTGTGAATCTTTTAGTTGCTAGTTGCTTCTAATCTTATTGAATAAAATATCATGGTCAATTTCAAAAAGTTTGTTTGTTGAGTTTTCCCATGTTTTTCCTTGCCAACTTGGTGCGCTCTTTGTTGCTTCCGAATAGGTGTAATCTTTTATGTTTACTATCTCTGGGAGCTTATCTATTTGTATAATGATAGGAGCATGATTTTTATGTTCTACCATTAATAGATGTGGTTTCTTAGGGCTCTTGCTTTTAGCTTTATGTTGGATCTCATTTTTTAACACTACTCGCATATCAACTACGGGCATAATCACACCACGAACACTAATTATTCCAGTACACCAATTGGGTGTATGAGGAACTTTATTGATTGCGGTTACTGATAAGTTCTCAACTTTTAAACTTTCTTCAAAAAGAAAATTATAAGTATCAACCGAGTAAAAAAAACGATTAGTCGAATTACTGAGTCGTGTTTTTCTTTTAGAGTTGATAGCTGAACTTAACGCTGAATGATACGATGCACTTGCATCAGTATTTATCGCTTTTAAGTTAGCTTCTTCAACCACATTGTCTCTTTCAACAGTGTGCATTTCCTTCCCCATCCTTTTATTTATTCTTTTAATTTAATGAAGTGATTTATAATTAAACGTTTGTTAGTTTTTCCAAAACCTCATTATCTGCATAAGGTTTTACAATGTATTCTGATGCTCCAAGTTGTTTTGCCCATTGTTTGTCAACAGGGTTAGATTTACTTGAAATCATGATGATTGGTGTATTTTCAAATAGAGGGTTTTTCTTGAGTGCGCGACAAGCTTTATAGCCATCACCATCATCCATCCCAATATCAAGCATGATAGCGTCTGGTTTTATTTTTTCGCTCAATGTAACCGCTTGATTTCCAGAGCTAGCAGTGATTGTTGTATAACCAGCAGTTTCTAGAATTGACTTTAAATGTGTAAGTTGAGTATCCGAGTCATCGGCGATTAATATCGTTTGTATCTTACTCATTATATTTCCCTGTTATTTTTATTATGTCTCAGCACTCAAAATGAAGTGCTGTATTACGCCATACCTTACCTAATTAGGGGGATAAAAGGGAAGACTTACCCGATGAGTGGTAATTATTAAACTTTACTACTGTTATCAAAATACTGGAGCGTTTAGATGTTTTTCATGAATAAATCATGTAAAGGGCTATGCAGAAGCCTTAGAAAGGGTGTCCAATACTATTCCCCAGCATTTAATGACTTAATACCTTTGTGTGGGACAAATATGCCACAACCCAGTATTTTAGCTTCTCCTAATCCTTGTTGTTGTATTTTGATTGATGTTTCACTATCAAGGTCAGCAATCATTAAGTGTCTTGTTGTTAAGATTTCATCAGGGGTTTTAATGATGTTACTTTTGCCGCAAAGCATTTTTTTCACAGAAAAACCGATTCTATTTTTAAGTTCTATTGCCATTCTGCTTAGGAAGTCATTTTCTGTCTCGTTGGCATCACTCAAAACATAACGAGAGAAGATAACACTAGCGTTTGTAAAAACCTTCTTTTTAGAATCGATTATGTGAAGTTCATGCTCAGCTATATTTAGTGTTACGCCATGAAGCTTTTCTGCTTTTTTAATTTTAGCCATAGGAATACGCAATGACATTTTTGTTCTGCGTGATGGGTAGAGCAGGGCACCTTCATCATCATCTTCTGGTCGTAACCATCCATTATTGCTTTCTGCTACATGAATTTGATGGATGCCCGCTGAAGGCTCATCTTTAAACCAAGATAAGTGTTTTTGTATTTCTGTTGATAAAGCCCAAGCGTGATTTAACGGCAAAGTTTTGCATTTAATTGCGAAAACAAGGTCGATAACATCTTCTGACGCTTCGTAAGGCAGTGATTTATCTTCATCTTCTTCCCAGAACATATCAGACCGCCCTAGCGCGCAGATTCGAAGGCGAGATTTAGCTGATCGTGCCAGTCAGAGGGGCGATCTGAATATGCCGGTGGCTCAATATCGACTTGGAAATGCAATTCTCCTCTTTCTATCGCTGTTTTTTGAATAAGATCTTTTAATTCATCAAAAGTGGCTAAGGTATCCCCATCTTTTAAGAGTAGTTCGCTGAGTGAGAGCATATAATTACCTGTATTTATGTTTATTTAGCTGTTTTTAGGGGAATTAACCCTTAGAAAAGCTCAAAAAGTGGCTCGTAAAGAACCCAAATCGGCATAAAAAAGGGGGGGTGGCTTACTAAAAGTGCTTGTTTTAAGGCCTTTTCACTTCTTTTTATACCTATTTATAAGTTTTAGGACGTGTTTTCAAGTTAGCGTATCAAAATAACGCCCTCGATATAATAATCGCTTCTTTTCTTGGTCGTCAAAATCCACAAAAGCTGTACGGCGATGTAAAATATTTCTACATATTAGCCCTTCGCCTGCTTTCAAAGCATATTTGATGATGTGTTTTGAATCACTTTCTAGCAATTCTTCTAAAAATGCCACTGCTTCTAAAGTGGGGGCTGTTTGCTTCCATTCAATGTTTCTTTTTCTTGCTGAATAGCGCATATGTAATTGTCCAGCACTGTTGATCGAAAAAACAGGACCGGATTGAGCTGCACGAATAACTTTTCCATTCAAAATATTGGCGGGTATCGTCATAGCGTCAGCCTGCATGAGGGCATTAATGTACTCGGGGTTTTCATCTCTTAATAAAATATAGGCAATGTCGTGATCCAATAAGAGTGATTCACCTCCTTCTTTTGCAGGTGAGGCACAATGCAATAGCATCGCATTGATGGTGTGTTCTGGCGTATTGTAATATCCATCCGTGTGCCAACTGAGGCGTTTATTAGAGTAGGGGATGTAATTGTGTTGCCCTTGATGGACTGTATGGGTGATAGATGTCAGCTTGTCACTGTCAGCGCAAATATTACTATCAAGATTAGATAAGCCAAGACACTTTGCCAGTGCATGAATGCTATTTTTACTATCTGATGTGCTCTTTTTAATACGATACAAGCAATAGTTATTTTTATTGTAAGCATCACGTATCGATTTAATTTCAGCAGTGGATGGTTTGTCTGCATTATCAATATTGATAAAACAACTGTCGAGATCAAGCTCTGAATAATTGGGTGTATTTGCAAGTTTATAAGCACGCCATTGCTGATAGCTGGCGTTATCAGTTGTATCGTTACTTAGTGAGAAATGAGATGGCATCGCTTTAACCTTTTAATCTTTATGTTGAGACCTTTGCACGAGAGATATGAAGAATAAAAAGTACTTCATTTATCTCTCGTCATGCTTTCATGCAAGGTCTCAGTTGATATGTCTGGACATATAATTAGCTTGCTATTTAAGTATATTAGAATATTCTACCCTTCTTTTTATCGATAGTCTTTATCTTGCAAGATAAATAAGGGGAATAAGACTAAAAATTAGGCTATCCATAATGGGATAGGTTAATTTTTCCACTCTCTCCCATGAGTGAGATTCTTAATCTTTTGGATTGCAATTAGACTATGCGCATTCGTAAAATTGTTGTTTTTTTTAGCAAGATTACAAGTAAGAATATTTGTGGTGAATTATTTTGATTCACCAATCATTGAATACAATTGGAGGCAATAATGGCTGACATTAAGAAGTATCCTACGCCAATGCTAGACGTTTTAGAAGATGGTCCTTGGCCGAGTTTTATTACTGGCATCAAGAACATGCGTGACAATCATCCTGATGAGCGTATTAATAACGTAACTAATGGTTTGCTAGGTCAGCTTGAACACTCCTACGAAACTAAGATGGGCTACTGGAAAGGTGGAACTATCTCTGTATTTGGTTACGGCGGTGGAATTATTCCTCGTTTTTCTGAAGTGGGCGATCAATTCCCAGAGTCTAGAGAGTTCCACACGTTGCGCGTTCAGCCAACTCCAGGTAACTACTACACAACAGATATGATGCGTCAGCTTGCAGATAGTTGGGAAAAATGGGGTTCAGGCCTTCAGACTTTCCATGGTCAGACAGGTA
>CAZWEA010000194.1:0-4375 GCA_964632635.1 uncultured Cocleimonas sp.
GATTCATCAAAGTCATCTACATTGATTATGCTCATTAATTTAATCTCAAATTGAGTCAATTGTTGAGCTTCATCAGATGAAATAATTTCTTTAGCAAGTGCCGCTTCTATGAGCGCATTACCAACAAGCTTTTCTATTTTCTTGGCTTTAATCGCTTCTCGAAGAGTGTGTTGTATTGGTCTGATTTTAAGGCTATCTAGGAATACTTGATTCACTTTCGCAGCAGGGTTGTTGTCAGCTACATCCATAAATAAGCCTGAGATTAAACGCTCTCTAGCGTCAGTATCTTCGCTGATTGTTTCTACCACTTGAGTTTCTAGTTTATCCATTGGTGCTTTAAAGCGTCTGCCTATTGGGAATGCAGCTATTTTGATAACGCTTGCAAGGATTCGATTAGGATAGTTTTCCATAAGCTCATCAAAAGCAACTTGGTATTCGTGGAAAAGGTGATCCAGCGACCACTGGACGATTGGCCATTCATCTTCAGCATATTGATTGTCTTTGTGTTGTTTAAGTACCATGCTGGCAAGGAATAGGGTGCTGAGTAAATCCCCTAGTCGTGCGGAGAGCATTTCTTTAAACTTCAGTTTTGCACCTAGGCTTAGCATGGATGCATCGGCAACTAAGGCGAAGACACTACTGAGTCGGTTGATGTGTTGATAATACTGGTTTCGCTCATTGTTTCTGGTTGCAGTTCCTGCGAAAGGTAGGCCAATTCCTAGGACAAAGGAGCGAGAAAAGTTGCGGATTGCAAATCCAATATGTGAGCTTAGTGTGCTATCAAATGCTTCTCTTGTTGCACTATTGTCTTCGGCGTGGGCAAGCTCCATTTCTTTTAATACAAAGGGGTGTGAGCGAATTGCGCCTTGTCCAAAGATCATTAAATTACGTGTTAATATATTGGCGCCTTCAACGGTAATGGCAACTGGAATGGACTCATACATGGATGAGATATAATTGTTGGGGCCTTTTATAACGGCTTTACCGCCATGAATATCCATTGCATCTAAGGTACATTGCCTTGCCATTTCGGTGGTATGGTATTTTAAAATAGCGGATGCTACGCTGGGTTTACTGCCGTAATCTATGGCTTGAATGGTTTGAATTCGTGCAGCTTCAATGATGTAACTAAAACCTGCAATACGCGCTAATGGCTTTTGGATGCCTTCGAATTTACTGATTGGTACGCCAAACTGACTGCGTAAGTTTGCATAGGCGCTACTAGTCATTACGGAACGTTTAGCTACGGCACCAGAATTAGTTGGTAAGGTAATTGCGCGACCAACAGATAGACAATTCACCAACATTCTCCAGCCTTTTCCTGCCATTTCAGGTCCGCCAATAATAGCATCTAAAGGTACGAAAACATCTTTGCCTGTAATTGGACCATTTAGAAATGCATCACCAATGGGTAGATGACGACGACCAATTTCTAGCCCCTCGACTTCACGTGGGATCATTGCACAGGTAATGCCGTAATCTTTTGTGTCTCCAATAAGCCCGTTAGGGTCTTGCAAACGAAATGCTAAACCAATTAATGTTGCGATAGGGGAGAGTGTGATATAGCGTTTTGAGAAGGTTAGGTTCATACCTAATACTTGTTTGCCTTGCCATTCTCCTTTGCATACTACGCCGACATCAGGGATAGAAGTTGCATCAGAACCAGCCGTTGGGCCAGTTAAGGCAAAACAGGGGATTTCTTTTCCGCTGGCTAAGCGAGGCAGGTAATAGTCTCTTTGTTTTTCAGTGCCATATTTTATTAATAATTCGCCAGGGCCTAATGAATTTGGAACGCCCACAAGGTAACTTATTCCGCCACCTGTATTGGTTAATTTTAAAAGTACTTGTGATTGGGCAACTGCTGATAGCTCAAGACCGCCATATTTCTTAGGGATAATCATGCCTAAGAAGCCGTTATCGCGTACATATTGGATGATATGTTCTGGAATGATATTCCAATCGTGATTAATCTTCCAAGCATCTGACATTTTACAAAGCTCTTCTACAGGGCCATCAAGGAAGGCTTGTTCTTCATCATTAATCGTTGGAATTGGCGTTGAAAGCAGTTTATTCCAATTGGGCTTGCCACTAAAAATCTCGCCATCCCACCACACTGTACCTGCATCAATAGCTTCTTGTTCGGTATCTGAAATTGGTGGAAGAATTTTGCGGATGATTACGAGGGCAGGGTTAGAGATTAACTTCATCCGTATTGATGGAATAGTAAAAACCAGTGATATCAGTGTACCAATGGCAAATACACTTACTAATATCCAATGAGCTGGTGTTAGCAGAGCTGAGAGTGTTAATGCACCTAATAGGAGACTGACTATTTTGACTGGGCTCCCTCGAAAGGCAAGACTCATAAGCCCTGTGAGCCCAATTAGGATGAGTATTGTGTTAATCATGACAAGCTACCTGCATGTTGATTGTTAATATTATCTATATTTACGCTACAGAATGATAAATAGACCAATAAAAGAGCGAGCGTTCGCTTTTAATTAAATAACGGTGTACACTATAAGTCAAGATAATTATTGCAGAAGGTTTATTAGTGTCAGCTATAGCACAACATTTACAACATTCAGATCAACCCAATTTTGCTGACTTTAAAAGGGGTTTTGCTTATCAAGGTGATGCACTTTATTCCCTCATTTTTGAAAGAAATAACGATAAAATAAAAGTTAGTAAAGAGAAGTTTGCGGTTAAAAGCCTGCGTAAGATCTTTGATGCTACGTTTAAGGTGACACCAAAAATTGGCTTTCAGGCAATGTCACTACGTGATCTTTCAACGTCAACTGGTTTGAGTATGGGAGGGCTGTACTCCAGTATTTCGAGTAAAGATATGATTGCAATTATTGTAAAAGATGTGGTTGCGGTAATTTGTGCTGAGATTGTTGAAGAGTCACGAGAACAAGCTGATCCTAAAGCTGCCTTAGAAGTATTAATTCGCGGTTATCTCTATGCCTCAACATTGATGCAGCCGTGGTTTTATTTTTTATATTTTGAAACAAAAAGCCTGCCACAGGCGGATCAAGAAGGCTCATTAAAGATTGAGTTGGTTCAAGTTAAAGAGCTTAACGTATTAATTAATCAGTTGGCTTCAGCTAAAAATTCCTGTCACAAGGCTGACTTTGTCGCGACAATGGCATTGTCATTAATCCAAGAACGTTATTTAAAACCTTGGAAATACCATAATGCGGAAGAGACGATAGATGCCTATGCGGATGATTGTTTGCAGTTAATTTATCGTGCTATTTGTTCTGAAAGCTAAGCACTGAGTTGTGCAACGGTCTCCATTGGATTTGTTGCACTTGCAAGTTGAGTTTAAGGGGTGCCATCAATGTAACGGCTTTACTTTATTCATTTATAGGTGATAATTGCACATTATTTAATCATCAGCTTAGTTGCTGAGATGAGACTTTACTTAATGAATATCGGTAATAAATGTTTAACTGCACTGTTTGGTGTAATGATAATGCCCAATTTACAGGCAGATACCCTGTTAGGGGCAGATGTGGAAATCGGTTTGTGGTCACCCAGTTATGATGCAGGGGATGCATCAAAAAACATAATAGGCAAAAGCAAAAGTGTTTTCGTTAGTGCGACGCTTGAGCACCCAGTTCCGCTTTTCCCTAATTTAAAAATATCAGCTTCACAGGTAGATAGTTCAGCTTACGATTATACAAAAATAGATTACACTGGCTATTATGAAATTTTAGATAACGATATGGTTTCTATTGATGTTGGCTTAGGCATTAGTGATTTTCAAGATGGTCATTATTTAGGTTTACCCTTTTCAGAAATGCTACCGCATGTTTATTTTGATGCAGAATTATCATTTCCACTTACAAACTTAACCGCATATACCGATATTCACTTCTTAAGCGTCGAAGACAATAGCATGACGGATGCTATTGTAGGTTTGCGATACGATTTTGAACTTATTGCTGTAGATCTAGGCGTAAAAGCGGGTTATCGCATACAGCGATTTGATGTTGAAGATTTTGATCAACTCTCGTTTGATGTGGAAACGAAGGGTGCTTTTATTGGTTTACAGGCTGACTTTTAAGGATCTTAGAATTGTAACAACTTACAATCTTCAAAAAAAGGTGGGGGTGCCATTATAAGTATCTATAGGGTTTCTCATAGAGCTATTTTCTTTGCGGGGATCACATAAGATTCGACCAACAATACATCTATATAGTCAATGTATTGTTGTACTAACTTTATAGGATATTTTATGAGAAATATCGACCATTTAGCGTACATAAGAATTTATCTTAGGGTTCTTTTCTTTGCAGGGATTGTGTAAGTCTCGACCAACATCGACACTTCCTTCGGAAGGTGTAGCGATGTACTTTTTTGCTCTTGG
>CAZWEA010000195.1:0-4366 GCA_964632635.1 uncultured Cocleimonas sp.
CGAATGGTAGTATTTCAGTCATGTATTTCTCACTTAAATTATTACAAAAAGGCTTCTATCCCCCCTACTCTATGTCTGCAATTGTTTAAAAAACAGGGGGGTGCCATATACTAAATAATCATATGGCACCCCCCCTATTTTTACAAGATTGTAATCGATGATACCCTGTATTCTACAGATTTTGGTATCGTGTTGTTTATCCAAGGCTTCTGTCTAATCAAGCATAGTTAGTAGAAGATCAATTGTGGAAAATGCCCAAATAATTACAGTAAACGTATTATGTCATCCACCCTATCTAAATGGGGGTTTCTTCAGATATGACCGTATGTGGTATGATTTTGTACATTCAAATAGCGTTGAACCAGCTTACTGATAGATAAGCGGAATGAGGTGTTGTGCGAACATCAATAATTTAGTTTGGAGTTAAGCTTTATCTTATGCGTAAACAACTACGCCTCATTACGTTACATCATCAAGGGCTGACAACACTACGTCCATTTGGTAAAGGTATCCAAGCAACTAAACGTGCAATAGAACATCTAGGATACATTCAAATTGATACACTTTCTATTGTCGAACGTGCGCATCACCATACTCTTTGGACGCGCATCCCTGACTATCAACCCAACTACATATCTGAGTTAGTTCGAGAGCGGAGTGTCTTCGAATATTGGTTTCATGCTGCCTCCTATTTACCGATGGAAAACTTCCGTTTTGTTTTGCCACAGATGTCAGCGATAAAGCGTGGTGAGTCTCCTTACTTTATCAATGTTGATGCTAAACACATAGATCATGTACTTGACAGAATTCGCATCGAAGGTCCACTGAAGGCGAGAGATTTTAAGTCGACAACAAGCCGACATTCAACATGGTGGGATTGGAAGCCAGCTAAACGCGCGCTTGAGAAGCTCTTTATGCAAGGTGATTTAATGATAACGCGGCGCGATGGCATGGAGAAAGTCTATGACCTAACCGAAAGAATCCTGCCAGATACTATAAATACCAGTGAACCATCGTTGTTAGAATTTGCTGAATACCTCATCGAGGTATCATTGAAAGCGAATGGATTTACTACGCTCAAATTACTGACACACTTAAGATCAGGCAACTCATTACGAAAAGCACTTGATACTATTTTGTGCCAGAATATTGAAGAAGGATCGCTGATAGAATACCATATAGATGGTATGCCAACAGTCTATATAACGCCAAAAACTTTAGATAAAAAGCTGAAAAAACCAATTAAAAATGTTCGAATTTTATCCCCATTTGATAACGCGATTATTCATCGGGATAAACTACAACAAATGTTTGATTTCAAATATAAACTTGAGTGCTACACGCCAAAAGAAAAACGCAAATTTGGCTATTTCAGTTTACCTATTCTCTATAACGATAAGTTGGTTGGTAGAGTGGATTGTAAAGCTCATCGTAAAATAAAATGTCTTGAATTGATTCATTTACACCTTGAATCTAAAGAAGTTAATCTAGACAAATTTATACCTGATTTTACTAAAGTAGTTAATCGCTTCGCTAAGTTCAATGATTGCCACTCCATACGATTATCAAATTGCAGTCCCAAAAGGCTAACAACTCCATTTAGAAAAGCTTTAAATTCAGTTGAAAAAGTGTCATAAAAGCTAGGTATCCGAACGGATCCTAGGGCTGCTATATGGCACCCCCCCTATTTATACAAGATTGTGACACTTGTAATAGATGAAGTATTTAAAGCTCCAGTTCCTTAAGCTTTCGTGTCAAGGTGTTACGACCCCAGCCCAGTAATTCAGCGGCATCTTTCTTACGCCCCTTGCTTATTTCTAAAGCAGCCTTCATTGCAATACTCTCGAAAATGGGGGTAAAGTCATCCAAAATACGTGCATTACCCTGATTTAAACGAAGCATCATAGATTGATACAATAAGTCTTCCCAGCTATTTAGCTCTTGGGTTTTTGCTACTTTGAGATCTTGTGGCAAGTCATCTAAGGTAACCTGATTACCAGTCGCCATTGCCGTTAGCCAGCGACTAACATTTTCTAATTGGCGTACATTTCCTGGCCATTCTAGCGTCAGTAAATAGTTTATAACTTCATCACTCAATTGTTTCTGTTCTAAGTCTAACTCTTTCGCAGTTTGTTTTAAAAAGTGGTTGAGTAATATAATAATATCGCCATCGCGTTCCCTTAAAGCGGGGACTTGTAATCTAATCACATTAAGTCGATGAAATAAATCTTCGCGAAAGGTTTTATTCTCTACCTGCATTTCTAAGTTTTGATGTGTTGCAGCAATAATTCGCACATCCACTTTTACAGCTTGTGTGCCACCTACTCGATAAAATTCACTATCTGATAAAACGCGTAATAAGCGAGTTTGTAACTCCGCTGGCATATCACCAATTTCGTCGAGGAAAAGTGTACCGCCATGCGCCTGCTCAAAGCGGCCTTTACGTTGATTTTGTGCGCCGGTGAATGAGCCTTTTTCATGACCAAATAGTTCTGACTCAAGTAAATCTTTAGGGATGGCTGCGGTATTGATTGCAATAAAAGGTTTATCTGCACGTGGACTGTGGTTGTGTAGGGCTTTGGCTACCAGCTCTTTTCCAGTACCTGATTCGCCTGTCACTAGTACTGAAAGACTGGTTTTGCTTAAGCGCCCAATGGTGCGAAACAACTCTTGCATAGCAGATGATATTCCAATAATTTCCTGCTGGCTTATTTCAATTTTATCATCTTGTGAAAGCTTACTTTTATTTTTAAGTTGGCTAAATTCACAGGCTCTTTTTGCCAAATTAATTGCCTCATTAACATCAAACGGTTTAGGCAAATATTCAAATGCTCCACTTTCATAGGCTGAAACGGCACTATCCATATCTGAATGTGCAGTCATAATGATGACGGGTAAATCAGGGTGTAGCTCATGGACTTTTTCTAGCAGGGCAAAACCATCCATATCAGGCATACGAATATCCGTAATAATGGCATCAGGGCAAGATACCTGCAAAGTTGACTGCAGTTTTGCTAGTAAGATATGAGGATGTTCGAATATAGTGACATTTATCTCTGCCTTCTCAAGGGCGTGCTGCAAAACCCAACGTATCGACTGATCATCATCTACAACCCAAATTGTTTCAGCCATGATTAACTTCCTGTTTTTAAATTACTTTTCTTGTTTAATCGGTAATAAGATTATAAAACGTGTCTTACCTTGCTCTGATTCAAACTCAATGATTCCATTATGCTTATTTGCCAATGATTGTGCTATTGAAAGTCCCAACCCTGTTCCTTCAGCAGAACCGCTAATCATAGGATAAAATAGTTTATCTTTAATATCTAATGGCACACCCACACCATCATCAATGACTTCAAGTCGCAAGGCGAGTCTATGGGTAATCTGGTTAATGGTGTAATTGCGCAATACACGGGTTCGGAACAAAATATTACCCGTATTCCCAACTGCCTTAAGCGAATTGCCCGCAACATTTAGTACCAGTTGAATAAGCTGGTCACGGTCTGCATGAAGATCAGGAATGCTGGGGTCATAATCAAAACGTAATTGTACTGCTTCTGGAATATCAGAAATAAGCAACTTGCGAACCCTCTCCAGTACTTCGTGAATATTAAGACTTTTAAACTGACTAGGGTTGCGTGAACCCAACATACGATCCACCAGATTTTTTAAACGATCTGCTTCTGAAATAATAATATTTGTATATTCTTTTAGCTCTGTTTTTTCTAATTCCATTTCCAATAACTGTGCTGCACCACGCAAACCTCCCAACGGATTTTTAATCTCATGCGCCATACCACGCAACAGTATCTGGGTAGCCTCTTGTTGAGTTAATAATTGTTCTTCACGAGATATCCGAATTTGATGATCAATTTGTGATAATTCCAAAACAATCCCTTGAAATTCACCTTGTTTAAAAAGCGGACTGGCTACACAGTCGACGGTTATATTTTGATGAAACTTGCCTTGTAAACGGCATTCTTTAAGGGTTTGAGGCTCTTCGTTTTGAATAACAAATTCAAGATGCTGTAGAATAATGTCGTCCTTAAAAAGAGCATTATAGGGTTGATTCACGACCTGCATACGACTCTGACCAAAGAGGTTTTCGGCTGAAACATTAATATAAATAATATTTAAATCATTATCCAGCGCAATAATCGCGGTACTAAGTGCGTCGTGAATACTCTCTGTGAGAACCTGTCGTTTACTGTCATCTAAATTCATACGATTTACTATGCAAGTCCTGTGCCTATTTTATTCAACAAGAAAGTCCTAGGAATCTCTCAGATGGTTCCGCTAGGGAGCCTCTGATTAAGTCGATTAGAATTTAGCGCAAAAAAAAATGTCACTATTTTCCACAAAG
>CAZWEA010000196.1:0-4264 GCA_964632635.1 uncultured Cocleimonas sp.
TCAAGGAAAGGCTCTACAAGTATAGAATGCCGAATTTAAAGGATGCGGCACTACCCTATAAATCTAAAAACACAGGAAAAATGCACGCTTGCGGACATGATGGTCATTCAGCTATGTTGCTAGGCGCAGCAAAATATTTAGCCCATCATACTGATTTTGACGGTACTGTCTATTTTATTTTTCAACCTGCGGAAGAAGGCCGAGCGGGGGCCAAAAAAATGATAGATGAGGGTTTATTTAAATTATTCCCAACGGATTGTATTTTTGGCTTGCACAATTTTCCCGATATACCTCAAGGACATTTTGCCATCAAAACCGGAGCAATGATGGCTTCTTTTGACTGTTTCGACATTGTGTTATCAGGACAAGCTACACATGCGGCAATGCCTCAGATGGGGAATGATGTGTTTATTGCCATGGCTCAGATAATTACTGCATTACAGACTGTCGTTAGTCGAAATATTGACCCAGCTGACTCAGCCGTACTGAGCATTACTCAAGTACACGGTGGAAATACCTGGAATGCAATACCTGACTCAGTGGTATTAAAAGGAACCTATCGGTGTTTTAATCAATCCGTTCAGGTATTGATCAAAGAAAAATTGATAACAATTGTTGAGTCAATCGCTCAAGCATTCAACATAAAAGCCGAAATTAATATTAATCCAGAAAATGCAGGCTACCCTGTTACCCATAATACCGAGGCAGAAACTGCTATAGCTGTCTCTGTTGCCCAAGAACTGGTAGGTATTGATAATGTAAATTGTCAACCAATACCCAGCATGGGATCAGAAGATTTTTCATTTATGCTACAAGAAAAACCGGGCTGTTACGTTTGGTTAGGTAATGGCTCATCGGAAGGAGACTGCTTATTGCATAATCCACGCTATGATTTTAATGATAAAATTTTACCTGTAGGTGCTAGTTATTGGGTAAAATTGGTGGAAAGAGTTTTGAGCTGTCAGTTGGATAAGCGATAGAGACGGTGAAAGTATTCTAAATTTGGAGCAAAACACTCGTTTTTTAAACTAAAATTCAATAATTTACATAGTTTTCCTCCAAATTTAGAATACTTTCACAGTCTCGATAGCGTTATCCGACATAATACATATAATGATTTATCAATCGTTGATGAGCAGGTCAACATAAAAAGGGCTGTGAACCCTTTTTTAAATTCCTCTATCCGTATCATTTCCAATGTTGTAACCAGTTCTTGTTGCACCTCAGTTAACGCCCCTAATTCTTCTGACAGCCAAGGGAACAATCAGCATTGACACAAAACCAAGTTTGTGCTAGCTTAGCATGAAACTTGCTAATTTGTTGATATTTTTAGATTATTTTAACGCTCCTATTTTATCATTTATGAGTAAGTTTTTCTTTTTTAGCCTCTGATGCTAAGAATACTCTTCTCTTTTATTAGTTTTGCAAGAGGCTCACTAGATTATTTATTATTTCGTCAAAATTGTGGTTTCCATTTTTAAAAGGTGATTTTAATGAAGAAATATTTATTAGTTATTGGTTTTTATTTTAGTACTTTAGTTAATGCACAGTTAATTGATAGGGGGGGAGGTTTAATTTATGATAATGTTCTAGATGTCACTTGGTTGCAAGATGCGAATTACGCTAAAACATCAGGTTATGTAACGCCTGGTGGACGTAATGTTTCTGTTACCAGCGGCGGTATGACTTGGACGGAAGCAATGGAATGGGCAGAGAATCTTGAATATTTCGATTCTGTTAGAAATGTTACTTTTTCTGATTGGCGATTACCTACTATGGGGCCAGTTAACGGTTCTCATATAACGGTAACAGTTCAAACGGATGGCGGTACAGATGGTTCTTATAATGTCGGTGCTCCTGGTAGTGTTTATGCCGGTAGTACGACTAGTGAATTAGCCTATATGTTTTATACTAACCTCAGTAACCTTTCTTACTACCCGGCTGGTGATGCGACATGGAGTAATGGGCCACAGCCTGGGTATAGTTATCAGCAAAACAGCGGGCCATTTGTAAACCTTACCGATAGTTTTGGTGTATATATTATGAACAAAACAGATGGTTTACCGTTTTCTCCGCCTGATGCGTGGGGGTTTAATTTTCACTTAGGGTATCAATCTGGGTTTAACGGCAATGTTAAAGAAAATTTTGGCTGGGCAGTAACAGATGGAGACATTGCGGGTGAAGTAACAGTGCCGCCAGAACAATCTTCAATACCTACTTGTGGCCCCGGCAACATAATCACTGATCCAGAGTTGTATATACCTCTGCCTGTTATGTCTAAACCTGATTTGAGCGTTGAGTATGCGGAGGCGAAGTTTTCAACGTGCGAAAGGAGGATTACTGATGTAGTTTCTCTTAATGAAGCTTTCAACTATACTCACTTAGGCACAACTTATTCCCAGCTTCAGCCCTACAATTCAACTGAAAAGCTGGCTTTAATGAATACGAATCATATTATCGATACCGAAACATTAGAGGTTGTTCACAAAGTTAATTTCGAATGGCCTGTAGAGGGTCAAGCATTGAGGTGGTCTCCTGTTGACTCTAACACTATCTATTACATTAGCCCAGGAAATCATCCTGATTCGGCCGCTCCCGACTGCCCTATCGGTCATCCAAAGCTAATGAAATATATTTTAAGCTACGATGGAACCACATATTCAGGTGCTAAAGAGCTTATTCAGTGTTTTACGGAATACACAAGCATTGATAAAATACGATCACATGAAGAATTGTCAGAAGATGGACGTTATATTGTTTTAGATGGGCTGACAAGCAATCCGATTCAGCATCATGTTTTTTCTTATGATGTATTGAATAAATCCAAAGGAGCGACGATAGACTTACCTGCTGATGCGACTCATGCGCCAGATTTTGTTGCAATATCACCTACAGGGAATTACGTTTTAATTCAATATAATATTTTAGGCATGATTGCATATAATCGTACAGATATGTCTCATGCTGGTCAGGTAGCAATGAGTACTGGCCATGGTGATTTAGTTGTAGATACGAATGGAACAGAATATTATATTCAAACTAATTCTCGTAACGGACACTTGTTTGCCGATGCTCACTATATTACCCGTTCTCGCATACCGGATGGTATTATTTTTGAAAACGATGGTAATGGTGTAGAGGGTATAGGTAGAGGTATTGATGGCGTTGATGTTGATGCTGCTGCCAGTATCGCATCAGGTGGCACCACGCCGCTATTAAGATTATCATGGTTTAGTTCTGCTATGCATATTTCATGCAGAAGCATACATTCTCCTGGATGGTGCGTGGTAGGAACTTACGGCAAAAAGAACGGTGACAGCCATGAAATATGGGAGAATGGTGGATATGTTCCTAGCATAGTTCCTGAATATCCATTGGAAAGGGAGATATTTAGGATATATTTGGATAGTACACCTGATGTTCCTCACGTAGAACGATTAGCTCATACTAGAACTAATCCACCGCAGTGTGACTATTTTTCAACTCCGTTCGCTGTTCCTAGTCCGAGTGGAACTAAGTTGATGCATAACAGCGCGTGGAATTTTGCTTCTGGCGATTGCACTGTAGATGCTTATGAAATGAAGCTTCAGTAGTAAAAACATGTGGTGATATTATGAACAGCATAAGGGTACACGGAGCTATTGTTCCAATTTATATATTGGGAATATCGGTACCAATAGTGATTATGTTTCCTGCGAGTAATGCTTCAAATATCACCACTGTATTTTTCTTGGGCACTTTAGGCCGTACAACTAGCACTATTAAATAAGGCCAGGCTTTAATATTGCTTATACTTAAGGGATAGTATTTTAACAAACAATGACGTTGGGTTAGCTTATAAAGCGAAGCGCGATAACGTACCCCACCATTTTTTAATAAATCAACAAGCTGTCGGGTTACGTTTTTTTACTACGTTCAAAAATCTAACCCAACAGCCTATTTCGTTGAAACTATAGAAACCCGTAAGTTGGATGAGCGATAGAGGCTATGAAAGTATTCTAGATTTGGAAAAAACTCACTTTTTGAAATAAACAATCAATAGCTTACGTGGGTTTTATGCTGTTTTTAGTGGCTTTTGGTAATACTTTCACAGCCTCAATAGCGTTATCCAACATAATACATTTGACGATTTATCAATCGTTGAAAGGCAAGCCAAAATATTTAAGTTATTAAACACTCTCTTCTTTAAAGATGTCCCCACACATCAATAAGTACCTTTACAAAAAGAGTTGCAACCCTTTTTTCATTATTTATTCAATTGCCT
>CAZWEA010000197.1:0-4260 GCA_964632635.1 uncultured Cocleimonas sp.
ACGCAACCTTCGTCATATTCTTCACTCGGTTGCATAGCCATTGCCTGATGAAATTCTGGATTGAATTTTTCTCCTAATGGATCAACAGCTTCTAAGCCAAATTTTTCCATTACGGAATCAAATACTTTCTTAGTTAAAGCAACACCTTCTTTAATTTGCTCAACATCGCCTTCTGCAGCTAAACCCATCTCCATACTATCGGCAACCGGCAATAATTCTTCCATAAACTTTTTAACGGCAAACTTATGCGCATCTTCAACTTGTTTTTCATTACGCTTTCGCTGATTATCTAAATCAGCTTTCATGCGCAGAACGGTTTCCCAGTTTTCATCAGCTTTTGCCTGAGATTCTGTTAAAGCTTGCTGTAGAGACTCAATGCTTACTTCTTCTTCATCAGAAGATGCATCTTCTGCCTCAGCATTCTCTTTGCCATCTTGCTCGGCTTTTATGGATTCTAGTTCATCTAGAACTTCGTCCTTTAATTGCTCCGAATTATCATTTTGATTTTTGTTTGAGTCGCTCATGCCCATTTCCTAAAAAAGGTTTAATAATGCGATAGAAAGTGGGGTTTTAAAGAGACAATTCAAGAGAACGCTTCAATTATTTTTGTAATGCAGCAGAAAGTAACTTAGCCGTAATATCCACAACTGGAATAACTCGATCATAATGCATCCGTTTTGGACCAATCACACCGAGCACCCCGATATGTGTATCATCAATTTGATACGGTGCTGTGACCACAGAGCAATCACCAAAAACCTCTTGCCCGGATTCTCGCCCTATAAAGATTTGAACGCCATCGGCATTCATACAACGGTCTAATAAACCAAGGATATCGCGCTTTTCATTAAACGCAGTAAATAGCTGGCGTAACTTGACCACATCAGAGAGATCATCATAATCCATTAAATTAGTACGACCAGCGACCACACAATCATCTTGACTTTTTTCACTAAAGCCAGACATAGCCTGCTCACCTAAGTCAATTGCACTGAGCATCATCGAATTCATATCCTCGCGCACTTGCTTCATCTCATCGAGCAAAACCTGACGAGCCTGTTGAAAGCCTTTTCCTACCAACAATTCATTTAAATAGTTACTGCTTTGTTGAAGTTCACTTGAAGTAAACGCTTGATCCAAGTCTATGATTCGATTTTCAATATCATTGTTCGACATAACCAAAACTACCAGCAATTGCTTTTCTGATAATTTTATAAATTCGATTTTATTAATAGAGCGCTGCTCCATTTTAGGTGCCATCACAATGCCCGTTAACTGAGTCAAACCTGAAAGCATGCTTGATGCAGATTGAATCAAGTCACTAGAAGACGTTTGCCCCATTTCTATCTCAAGCGAATGAAACTCTTGCTCTGCCATTGGCTGAACATTAATCATGGTATCAACAAAAAGACGATAACCTTGAGAAGTGGGCACACGACCTGCCGAAGTATGGGGAGCATGAATATAGCCAGCTTCCTCTAATGAAGCCATCACATTTCGAATCGTCGCGGGGCTTAAGTCTAAACCACTGCGCTTAGCCAACAAAGTTGAGCCAATCGGCTGACCATCGGTGATATAACCCTCAATCAGCACTTTTAGTAAATGTTTCGCACGCTCATTAAGGTCTGAAGTATTATTCTGCATATGAAATATAATGATGATTTTAATTACGTTTTCAAGGAATTTTTAACAATTGATCAGATACATACCTATAAACACTCCACTCATCCATGCTTGTGTTGATTAAAAATTGATCTATGAGAGAATAGGCCTCTATATACATATTATAAAAACAAGGTATAACAAGTGATTAAAGTAGCCCATATCTCTACAAGCCTGAATACGGGTGGTGCCGAAGTTCAATTATTACGACTTCTTGGAAAATTGGATAAAAATAAGTTTGAGATGATCGTAATTTCACTACACGAAGAAACATATCTTGCGGACGAAGCAAGAAAATTAGGCATACCAGTACACTCACTTTACCTTAAGAAAAACCCGCTGAATCTCCGCAAAGCTTATACAATCTTAAAAGAATTTAATCCTGATGTCATTCATGGAACCATGTACGAAGGTGGAGTAGTGGGTACATTATTTAATAAATTTCTACCTAAAAAACCACCCGTTATTTGGACAGTCCACGAGCCGCTTGAGCATTATGATAAAGAACCTTTGAGAAAACGTCTACAGTTACGTAGCTGGGGATTAATATCTAAAAAGCCCGCCTGCATGATGTATGTATCCAACCTCAATAAAGAGCAACATCTTGATTGGGGCTTTAATAATGATAAAGCACTGGTTATTCCTAACGGTGTTGATACAGACAAATGCTTTCCAAATAAAGAGGCAGGCCTAAAAGTTCGTGAAAGCCTAAATATTCCCAAAGATGCTTTTGTTATTGGAAAAATCGCACGTTTTCATCGGCAAAAAAATCACATTGGTTTTTTACACTCCGCAGCCATTCTTACAAAAAAACATCCACATGTACATTTCATGCTGGTTGGAACCAATGTAGATAATGAAAATAAAGAACTCACCGACCTAATCAGCAAACTAGGCCTTAAAGACAAAGTACATATGCTCGGCAATCGACAAGATATTCCTGATGTCGTGAATGCTTTTGATCTGGCCACCCTCACCTCATTTGGTGAAGCATTTCCGCTAACGCTCGGTGAAGCAATGGTTTCAGGCATTCCTTGTGTCGCGACTCATGTTGGTGACAATGACTATATTATTGGTGATACAGGCATTATTACAGCAATTGATGATGACCCAGCTATGGCAGCCGCTTGGCAAAAAATGGTTGAAATGGATAAAGCTAAATTCAAAGCTTTAGGACAGGCAGCTAGACAAAGAACCTTAGATAACTTCACTTTAGAGCAACAAGTTAAACAGCATGAAGGCTTATATGAAACCTTACATCAACGTAACAATCAAAAAAACGAATTAAAACATGCTGAGCTAAGCTCTTAACTAGGATTAGGCATTATTAATCACATGCACTCTGCTTATAAACTAACTTTTTCTGGACATGACCATCTGCACCTTGAAATCTACAAGGCAATGCGTACTGGTAAAGCGATCGAATTAACCATTTCTAAAAATGGTGAAATATTAAAACAAGCAAGTTTGTCTGCTGAGCCCACCTCTTTTCAACAAACGTTGGAAAATACCAAAAATAAAATTGACCTCCTCTGCAAGCGACTTAATATTAATTCGCAACAGCTTGAATTTAATGACTCAAAATTAAGCCCCTTGAAAAAAGCAATATTTAAAACACTAACACTAAAAAGAGTACTTTTTGAAGTATTAGTGCCAACGCAATGGGTAATCGTTTACAAACAAAAAAATGCATCAAAATGGAATAAAGTAATTCCTGATTCAAAGGTCTTTCACGCAGATACTTTTGTTGTATACAAAGATAATAAATATACAATTTTCTATGAAGAATTAAAATTTGAAGATTACCATGGTTATTTAATGGCAGCCGAGCTGGACATTGAAAATAACGAACTTATCAATAAAAAAATCATACTAAAACAAGATCATCATTTATCTTACCCCAATGTTTTTGAGGAAAATGGCAGCTACTATATGATTCCCGAATGTGCTGATAGTCATCGTGTTGACCTTTATGAATGCACCTCTTTTCCCTATCAATGGAAAAAGAAAAAAACACTGATTGAAGACATTCAAGCCATTGACCCTACCCCACTAAAAACCAAAGATGGTTGGTATCTATTTCTCACAGAACTTAAGAAAGGCGCTGAATGCAACGATGAACTTTCGATTTACAAGTCAACTGATTTATTTAATGTTCCATTTGAAAAGCTCTATGATGAACCTGTAATAAGCGATGTAAGCAATGCCAGAATGGCAGGACACTTTATACAAGATAATGGTGAGCTATTACGTGTATCCCAAAACTGTGGCAAACATTATGGGCACCAAACAAATATCAATAAAGTGATTCAAATAGAAAATGGATATAAAGAAGAAAGAGTTGAAACACTAAAGCCAAACTTCGGTGCCAAAGGTTTTCATACATTTAACCAAGACCATGATCTAATCGTTGGCGATATGGAAATTTTACGGTTTGATAAGCAATCGTTAAAACGAACGCTGTGGAGAAATATCAAACGGGTGATTTTATTCCCCCTTCCGCAGTAGTTTCTAAGAAATAGTAAAAAGCTTTGTCCACGATAAAAATACAAAAAAATTAAAGAGAAAAGTCGTATGGATACGGTAATGGCAGTTCTG
>CAZWEA010000198.1:0-4121 GCA_964632635.1 uncultured Cocleimonas sp.
TATTAAAAAAGGGTACACAAAGGTTGCGTTATAAAGCAGCCATTCTTTTGGCATTAATGAAACCTGAGCAAGCTTTATTTGAAGTGAGATGTAGAGCAACAACTTAGCCTACATTTAGCGTAGAAAGATTAGTATAATTTTCATGCAAACATCCTTTCTCCCCAGAGGATCTGATAAGGTAGTGAAAACTTTTGGAACAATTTATAGAATATAGAAACCTCTGTCTTTGTAGCCTGATTTAGGAAATATTATTAAATGACTGATGTGCAATCAATTGATTTAACAATTATGCTTGCAGATGTTGCTGATAGCGTTCGGTATTATGAGGAATGGGGAGATCAACAGGCTCACGATAATATTGTTATGTGCTTAAAAATAATGGCGCAAATTATCGAGGGTAGTAATGGGCGTGTTATCGAAATTGTTGGCGACGAAATTTTGTCTACATTTGATAGTCCGGATGTTGCGTTTGATGTCGCCTGTAAAATTCAGAAACGATTGAGTAGCAATTTTCAATTGAACCTGGGAGTGAGAATAGGGATACATACGGGTATGACCGGTGTCGAAAAAGGTCATCCATTTGGGGATACTGTCAATGTTGCTGCGCGCATGGTGGGGTTAGCAAAGACTGGTCAGGCCATTTTGAGTGAGCAGGTCTATGTTCGGCTTTCGGAGGGCAATAAATCCAGAAGTCTTTATTTTAATGATGTTTTTATCAAAGGTAAGTCAAAACCCTATATTATTTATCAAGTGGTATGGGATCAGTTGGAGATGACTATTTTGAGACCATTGGCTTCGAATGGCAACCAGAAGAACCGTCGCCGACAAATAAAGTCAATTTGTCTGGTTTATAAACAAACACAGCAATGGGTGAGCGCTGGTAAAAGTGAACTATTAATGGGAAGAGGTAAGCAATGTGGTTTGCTTGTAGATACCAGTGCAGCGTCCAGAGTCCATGCTACAATCGGGTTTGATGGTAAAAAATTTGCTTTGTTCGATCGAAGTACTAATGGTACTTACATTAAAAATCTAATAGTTAGACAAAATGCATTGGACACTGAGTTATATATACATCACAAAGAGCTGGAAATAAGATGTGATGGGATGATAAGTCTTGGTGAACCGGTTTATGAAGAGAATCCTGATTTAATTAGTTTGGTTTGTATTTACTGAGTAGAATAATGTCGGGGGTGTGATTTAGTAATTGTGCCAAAAATTTTGCTATTATTTTCCGTTTTTTATAAGTTGCAGTCTACGGCTTAACCACAACCCCCCAAGGGTAACGGCCAACAGCAATAGATTTAGTCACTTTCAAAGCGTCCAAGTCTATAATGGATATATCATTACTTACGCCATTGGTTGTATAAGCTCGTTTTTGATCGGGTGAAAAAGCTAAATTCCATACTCTTTGTCCAACCAGAAAGTATTTTTCAACTTTTAATGTTTGTGCGTTAATTAATGCCACTCGATTAGAAGGACCTAATGCGACTAAAGCCCATTTCTGGTCTTTATCAACAATAACTCCAACAGGTTGAATCTTGTCTTTAGAGATCCCCTTTATTGCAAAACTAATGGTTTTAATAATATTACGGGTTGCAACGTCTATGACAGCTACTGTGCCACCCATTTCAGATGTAACCCATAGTTTTTTGCTATCAGCAGTAAAAGTGAGACCTCTGGGGCGAGGGTCGACTAAGGTATTTTCTTCTATTGCTAACGTTTTTCGATTAATCCAATGCACCATGTTAGTGGCTTCTGATGCAACTGCAACCCATTTTTCATCAGGGCTGACTGTGATAGGTTCTGGTTCTACGCCTACTGGAATTTTTTTAATTGTTTTCGCTTGTTTAATATCAATCACTGTGACCAGACTATCATCTTCATTTGAAACATAAAGTTGATCTCCACCCGGATTTAAGGCAAAGGTCTCAGGGTCTGTGCCAGAGGGTAAAGTGCCAACGGGTTTCATTGTCTTAATGTCAATGATTTGTATGGTGTTGTCATCACTGGTAGCAATGTAGAGTTGTTGTTGATCTTTACTTAGCACGATGCCCCGTGGTCGCTGCCCCAACGGGATTGTTTTTACCAGCTTATTTGAAGTGGCATCAACAATTGCAAGAGCATTGTCTTTTTCCAAGGTAACAAAGATTGTTTCGGCAAAGATTTGAGTGCTTGCTAGTAACAAGCTTGTTGCTAGTATTTTTTTCATGTTAGCTAAGTTTTGATTTTATAAAGTCGACGATATTATCTAATGCAATATCTTGTGTTTCTGTATCAGTACGTGCTTTATATTCAGCAATGCCAGAATCCAGACCCTTATCACCAATCACTATGCGATGTGGGATGCCGATTAATTCCATATCAGAAAACATGAATCCAGCACGTACTTTACGGTCGTCGAATAAGACATCAATGCCTAAATTGAGAAGATCCTGATAAATTTTTTCGGCCACTTCTCTTAGTCGGTCAGACTTGTGCATGTTCATTGGACATAATGCAACTTGAAATGGTGCTAGTTTGTCTGACCAGATGATGCCTTTGTCATCATGACTTTGTTCTATCGCGGCAGCAACAATTCTTGAAATACCAATGCCATAGCAACCCATGATTAAGGTTTGACTTTTTCCGCCTTCATTTATAACAGTTGCTTTCATTGCTTCACTGTATTTTGTGCCTAATTGAAAAATATGCCCCACTTCAATACCGCGAGCTAGAGTAATAGAACCTTTTCCATCAGGGCTTGGGTCGCCTTCCATGATAAGGCGTATATCTTCAATTTGAGGTAGTGGCAGATCACGTTCCCAATTAGCACCTTTATAATGCCTATCATCTTTATTTGCACCACAAATAAAATTACTTAGTAAACTGGCACTTCGATCGACAATGATTTTAATGTTAAGTCCAATAGGACCAATAGAGCCAGACTTGCACTGGCAAGTGGCTAAAATTTCTTCATCACTCGCAAATTCTAATGGGGATTGTATTCCTTCAATCTTTTCTGCTTTAAGTTCATTAAGGGCATGATCCCCTCGTAATAATAGAGCAACAAGACTTTCTTCCTCACCTTTTACAATCAGTGTTTTAAGGCATTGTTGAGCAGAAACATCAAAAAGTTGGCTTATTTCTTCAATGGTATGTTGGTTTGGGGTTTCAACAATACTTAATTCTGTGCTTGCATCTGCACGGTTGTCTGTAGGCATCAATGCTTCGGCTTTTTCAATATTGGCAGCATAATCACTTTCTGTCGAAAAAGCGATGGCATCTTCACCCGATGTTGCCAACACATGAAATTCATGGGAGACAGCTCCACCAATAGAGCCAGAGTCAGCAATGACAGCCCTATATTTAAGCCCTAATGAGTCGAATATATTACTGTATGCCTGAAACATGACATCATACGTTTGTTGTAATGAGTCTTGATCCAAATGGAAAGAATAGGCATCTTTCATAATAAATTCACGGGAGCGCATAATGCCGAAGCGTGGACGAATCTCATCTCTTACTTTGGTCTGGATTTGATAGTAAGTGATGGGTAATTGCTTATAACTTTTCAGTTCACTTCGGGCTAAATCAGTGATAATTTCTTCATGCGTGGGGCCCAAGCAAAAATAACGATCATGGCGATCCTTTAAACGGGCAAGTTCTGGACCGTATTGCTCCCAGCGTCCTGTTTCCTGCCATAGTTCAGCAGGTTGTAGTACCGGCATTAAAACTTCCAATGCGCCGGCTTTACTCATTTCTTCCCGCGTAATGTGTTCTACTTTTCGCAAAACTCTTAAACCTAATGGGAGCCAAGTATATAAACCAGCTGCTAATTTGCGGATTAAGCCTGCTCGAATCATTAATTTATGGCTGTCGATTTCAGCATCCGAAGGTGTTTCTTTTACAGTGCTAAGAGGGAACTGGGTAGTACGCATGGTGGGTATTAGGTAAAGTTTAAGCGAAAATACTTATTTTACCGATTATTAGATTCGCTGTGTATGTAATTTAAGCGAAAAAAAAGGTTAATAAGAATCTGAGTTTATCTTTCTCATGTTAGACATGAGCGACGAAAGATTAAGTATTAACTCATTATCAATGATGTCCACCATTGATTGGAAGTTATATAAACCCTTGCTGAT
>CAZWEA010000199.1:0-4007 GCA_964632635.1 uncultured Cocleimonas sp.
TGCACCAATTTTATCACCAGAAGTATTGCTATACAGACCAATTGCACCCGGTTGATTCCAATCGGTAGCATCAACCATGCCTACAATAATATTGGGAGCCCCCGGAGCTTGTGCTAATGCACCTGAAGCTGTTTCTGGATGAGCAAATTTTCCAAGCTCAGCTCCAAAATAATCACCTATATAAAATTCATGGTAAGTTTCTGGATTACCAATGCCATAAGTTACTTCGTGCGTATTACAGTTTGTTGGTGCTATACCTGTGCTTTCATCTGTAAAACTGCCATCTGGATTAAGACACATTTTACGAATATCGCCCCTTAAATTACCATTCTTATTGAAAGAGGCTCTGCTGGTATAGCCTAATACGAGGTCGCCATCATTTGTGAACTCAAGATCAGTTAGCATTGGACCATTTCTGAACCAAGCTGACCAATTTCTATAATTTTCATTACCATTTGATGCTAATCTTGGGTTGTAACTTCTAGGTTTTAGGTATTGTAAACTGTTTGTTTGCGCTACGGTTGTAATGATCGCGCCGTTATATTTTTGTACTACTGAACCTAGGTCACTCTCAATCTGATCTTCACAGACAGAGCCAATAAATACATCTGCACCACGCACTTTAACAGCCCAAGGTCTTACTTTATCCGCATCACATTGTCCTGCATAAGGGTTAGGGAGTGCTAGTGTTTCTAATATTGTACCGTTGCTAGCATCAATAACGATTAATTCTCTGGTTGCAATATTAACGGTATATAGTTTTGTTTCTTCTTCGTTAATATCAATATCGCCAAGACCCACACGACCAACAAGATCTACGATTCCCAGATCTTCATTTTGCCCATAGGTTCTTGCCGCAATAGCTGTATCAGCAGCCGCTGTCGTTACATTTGGTATGGTGGTAAACAATGAAACATTATTAGCGTTATCGATTTTATAAATTGCACCTAGGTCACCTTTAAGAGGAACATAGCGTTTTAGAGTTGCAGCAGCAAAAAGGTCTTCTGTGCCTTTTTTCCAAGCTAATCCCCAGATTGCGCCTGTATCTTCAAAGTTTGATAATGTGATTCGCTTTGTAGGAATAGTTGCATTTGCGTTAAATGAGCCAATATCTGGAGTGGGTACTTTAAAGATTGTTCCAAATCCATTAGGGCTTTTTCGTCCATTATCATCATGCCAACCAGGTGAAGCCCCCATCACTACCTCAGGATTTGCCTGACAATAAGTAGCTGGAGATGCAGTAGAAATATTATGAACACTGCCATCAGCAACAAAATCTACAAGAGGAGCAGAACCGAGTGCATTTGCACCTGAGCCAACACCAGCATTACTTGGATCTGCCTCAATGCGACAGTCGCTCCCTTGTGGAACTCCTGCGATGGTGTATGCGCCATTAGAATCTGTTGTGGTTGTTATATCAGCAATACCTTCACAGCTTGCTGTAATGGTAACGCCTGATACAAGAGCGTCGCCCCCATTGTTTTGACCATTAAAGTCAAAGTCTTTATAGACAACACCAGTTATTTCAGCGCTTACGGATGATGCAAGTATGGTTGAAATTGCTAGTGCGAGTGATGTTCTTTTAAGTTTCATTATTTTTACCCCTATATGAAAAAGTCATACTCAATTTTAAAAGAGTATGTGATTTCACAATTATCTAATAAGTAAACTTAATGACGACTGAATATGAGCTATATTTAGATGTGTGGTATTACAAAACTTCAAATAACATAAATATTGTTTTTTGAAAGAGGTTTTTATTATTATCAGAGACTATTAAATATTGATTATCACGAATATGAGCAATTCCTTCAAAGTTGTCTAATAACCAACCATCCGCACCATTGAAGCTGGCGATTGTTTCTGTTTTACAAACTTGTTTTTTATCACATTGCTCTAATTTTATACGACGCAACTTAATATCAATAGGTACTAAAGGACTGCTATACGCACGTTCAAGCACTAAGGCATCACCATTGGGTAAAATTTCCAATCCAGTAATTGAGCTATTTTTTTCTTTTGATGCGGCAAAGTGCCATTGTTTTCCTGAACTTGAATATATTGTTTGTTCTGTCAGTGGATGGCTACGTAAAGGGTATTCTGCGGCTGTTAAAATGCCATATTTTGGGTGAACAGCTACGCTTTCAAGTGCTTTATTTCTGTTACGAAAATGTTTTTTCTTATGGATTTTTTTTGGTATTTTGACGGTTGCTATAATCTTTCCTTGAGTGGAGTAGCGAGAAATACGTGGCTTTTTCTCGAAAGAAATAACAAGTTCAGAGTCTCCCTTTTTCCCATTATTGCCATTTATTAGTGACAAACCTTCAGAGTCATCATATTTTCCTGTTAAAGCGAGTCCATTTACATCTTTTAACTGTGTAGCATAGGTGACTTCTAGATCATTTAGCTTATTTTCTTTTATCGTGATCGTTAAATGATAGAGTAAACCTTCATCGGAAACAGCATAAAGAATTTTCTCATCTTCATCCCATGCAATGCCTGATAGTTCATAGATGGGTATTGAATTAACGATACTGGGTTTTAATGCAAGGCTACCTAACAGTTGTATTTGCATATGCTTAATATCAGTTCTATCGGGGGAGATAGGGTAGTTGTAAGCTTTTGATTGTGAGCTTTTTGCCTGTAAAGATGTACAGGAAACTAGTGATAATGTGAGTAGACAATAAAAAAGCCCCTGAATAATAATATTTAGAGGCTTTTTTGTTAGTTTAAATGATAGTTGCATAAAGCATAGTCTATCACATTGTTAGTTTAGGCTTGCGGTGCTTAGCTGTCCTTGCAATAAGATTCTTCCTGTAGGTTTCATCGCAGTACTTTCACCTTTATGTTCAATACTGATAGCTAATGAACCAACATTTTTCATTTCTTGCCACTCTGCTTTACTAATCTTTATATTAGTTTTACCTGATTTAGAGATAGTACCCATTTTCATCGGCATTCCACCACCTTTTGGCTGACACCAAAGTGTTAGCTCCATATCATCAGCAATATGGACTTTCTTCATAATATTGATAGAAAGGGTCATGTCCGACTTTTGGATTTTGGTAATTGCCATTGCTTCGCTAGAATTAGATTCAAGCACAGCAGAATAAGCGGTTGCCGTTGCTTCTGGTGTGATCGTCATAGGGTTAAGCAGTAACACAGCAGACACTACCACTGCCATAGAGGCCATTCCAAAACCTTGCTTAAAGAAGTTGGTTTGCCACCAAGGTGTTTTCTCTACCTTTGTTGTCGTAGCAGCAGATGCTTGCACGTGGGCTTCAATGCTCTTCCAGACTTGATTAGAAGGTTGCGCATCGGGTAATAACTCAACCAAAGCCGCAAACTTATTTTCGTAGGCATCGACCACTGCACGCAAATAGAAATGTGTTTCCATCAATGCTTCAAAACGTTTTCTAGCTCGTCCCTGCATTGATCCAACAGAATACTCCATCGCGAGTTGTTCGAATAACTCGGGATTTTGGTATCGCTTAGTGCTGTTAGGACTGTTCTTTACGTTAGACATGGTCGTATATCCTCTAAGCCCCTTCTAATCCAGGCTTTAATTGTTCCCAGAGGCCTACCCATTTTATCGGCTAGCTCCTGATGTGTGTGTCCATAGTAATAGGACAATAAAATACATTCTTTCTGATTAGGTTTTAATGTATCTAAACAGGCCATTAAACCTTTTATATCCTGACTCAAATCTTCAAGATTATCGGGTTGTAAATCCATTGAAGAAAACTCCAACCCTTCATACTGGATTTCAGTTTCAGCAGCTTTTGTTTTTAAGCTGCGACGCTTATCTAATCCTTTATTACGTATTACGGTGGACATCCACGTAAGCGCTCTACCTTTGCCTGGGGTAAAAGTATCTGCTTTTTCCCAGACTTTAATAAAGCCTTCTTGTAATACATCTTCAGCTAGCGCTTCGGTGCGCATTAAGCGTAGACAGAGGCTCATGAGTTTTGGAGATGTTTCCTCATAGAGCTTCTTAAACGCTAGCT
>CAZWEA010000200.1:0-3995 GCA_964632635.1 uncultured Cocleimonas sp.
TGGTTATCAACCTGAATTCTTTGTTACAACTGAACCCTTCTTAATCTTTTTCTTCTTGCTCTATGTTTGTGTAACGGTATTGTTTGCGATTCGTGAGCAGCTGAAGCTTAACAACTATGTTGATAGCACCTTATTATTTGGCGTGCCTGTTTTAGGATTTGGCTTACAAGTTTTAATGGTCAGTGATTATCAGTATGGTCTTGCGATTAGTGCCTTTGTTCTAGGGGCCTTTTATATTGGTCTGTCTTATTTTATTCAGAAAAAATTTGCAGAGAAGTTACAGCTACTGACAAAAGCCTTTTTAGTGCTGGGTGCAATTTTTGCGACACTTTCAATTCCATTTGCTTTAGATACTCAACTTAGCTCGATTGCTTGGGTGCTAGAAGGTACAGGAATTGTCTGGATGAGTATCAAACAAGAGCAAAAATACAGGCGATTATTTGGATTATTAATACAGCTCTTAGGAACAGGTTTGTTTGCCGATGCCTTATATAGCCAAATGATAATAGGGATGCAGGCCCCTGTATTTTTTAATGGCATCCTGTTAGGGGCTGTATTAATAATGCTGAGTTTGTTTTTTACCGCATTATTGTTATTTAAAAACGCAAAGGATATTCGTCAATTTGAAAAGGGCATAGGTACTTTCTTACTTACTTATGGGGTCTTCTGGCTTTTTAGTGTTTTACTTATTAATGTCGATTTTGACTTGGCTAACCCACTGAATTTACATTATATTCTCAGTGGGGCTGTATTGGCTCTACTAATTTATACGTTGCTGGCTAAGGTTTATCGTTGGAAACAAGCTGCCTTTAGTAGCTTTTGGATGATAGCTGCGGCATTAATTACCGTAGCAAACCCTAACTTTGATCATCCTGCACAAAATGGTGGTTTTTTACTGTGGCCTATCTTCTTTTCAGCTTTATTATACTTGGCAGCCTTGTTAAAAGAATGGTTGAAGCAAGAGCAATTGCTGCTTTTATACGGTGTGATCAGTTTATTTATCTCAGGTCTGCTCCTATGGGAAGGTGTGTGGGTACTGTTATTGGGTATGAGCATACTTTCCATCCTATTTGCAGGTATAAGTAAGAAATATAAAAACCAAGAGATGGATACTCTTTCACTCACGCTTTTGCCCGTGATGGCTGCTTCTATGGTTGCAAGTATGGCATTGGCTAATAATATTGTTAGTTTGCCTAGTATTGGTTTACCTGCATTAAGTTTTGATTATATCGGTGCATTTTTATGGCCGCTTGCCTTTGCGGTTGCTTTTGCCTTGCTGAATGTCAATCAATCACTTAAACAGTCGCCTTATATGCGATATGCACATTATTTTATCGGTGTACTTATTGCAATCAGCTTACTTATAATTGGGAATGGAGCTTTGCTTCTTGGCGGAAGCATTCTTGCTTTTGTGTTTAACAAAGTAGGATATCGCTTTAACTGGCCTTATTTGCGTGAGTTATCGCAAGGCCTGATGCCAATTATGGTTGGGATCGTTGTTTTCTCTTTTCTTGATGTTAGTGATCTCCACTGTTTTGAACTTAATGGATTTGAAGATCTGATGACAGCGGTCTACGAGAATGGATATGTGTTGTGGCCTTTAAGCTTTCTTTCCTTTTTCCTGATTTTAAAGCAATGGAAAGATACACAGTACACACCTTATCTGCTGAGATACCTATTGGTAGGTGCAATAGGTTTGTTTGTTATCCTAAGCACATGGGAAATGTCATGGCATTTACTCGATATCGTTTCTGTTGATAGTGCATGGTATTTGGCTGCATTACCCCTATTTGCAATATTGGTTTTGTGGGTATTAATTAAGTGGGAAAGGTGGCCGATTAAGCAATACCGTCCTACTTTGAATAATTGGGTTGGTTTACCTCTTTCAGCGGGGTTAGTGCTTTGGTCAGCACGAGCATTTTTATCTAGTGGTGATAGCTCTCCATTATTGTGGATACCAATCTTGAATCCTCTTGATCTAATGCAAATTATCGTCATCTTTACGCTCTTTGTATTTGGTCAAATATATAAAGATGTTCTAACCGATGAACACTATAAAAAGATAATGCTTGCCGTTCCAATGATTGCTTTTATTTGGCTGAATATTGAAACCTTACGAGCGATTTCACACTGGGTTAATATTCCTTGGCGACTGCCCGACATCATTAGCTATTCTTACTCACAAACAGCACTGGCGGTGTTATGGACATTATTAGGGCTGGGCTTAATCTTTGTTTCTGGAAAGTTACAACATAGAAAAATGTGGATGCTGGGAGCAGGTTTGCTCGTTGTGGTTACGGTTAAGCTCTTTATTTTTGATTTTAATGCACAGAACAATATTGCGAGAATCATAACTTTTATTACCGTTGGAACACTGTTCTTGATAGTGGGGTATATCTCGCCATTACCACCATCAAAGCCAGATGAAGAAGAGAAAACAAAATGATAAAGCTTATTAGTACAATTCTCTTAGCTTTTAGTGTATCGAATATTACAATGGCAGATGAGGGTTTAAACTTTGCTTTTGAGGCAGAGCTAATTGAAGGGCATCAATCACTTCGGCAGTTTGAAATTCCCTTTGCTGTTTATGAAAAGCTGAAACAAAATCATCACAATGATTTACGCATTTATGATGCGGAAGGTACGGAAGTTCCATCGGCAGTGAATTTTCCCAGTGATCAGCTTGATCAGAAGAAAACAGTCAAGATACTTCATTTTTTTATTAAACCAGAGCTAGCTAAAGCTGCTTTTAATCGTTATACAGGTGAAGAAATTGCCTTGTATTCAACCTTGTTTGTTGAAAATAAAGACACCGAACAAGCACTACATAATATCGAACTAGATTGGGAAAATGTAAACCGTTCGATAACACTCTCAGTATCGGTGAAAGCGAGTGATGATATGTCAAATTGGCATACTGTATCGTCAAGTGATTATTTATACGATTTACACCAATTTGGTGAAAGATTAAGAAATACGACGATTGCACTGCGGCCGCCGATCGATAATAAATATATCGCTATCCAGTTTAAAGGAAGTGAGAATGGCTTAGCATCAAAAATCACACAGGTAAAAGGAGGCTATCAATCGCATCAAGTAACAGTTCCGGTTAATCAGTCACAGGCAATCGAGTTACTTAATTTAGATGCTAAAGAGAATATGATCCGCTTTAACATCCCACGGTCGCTTAAAATTAAGTCAATGAAGATGAAATCACCAAGTGATACAGGGTTCTATAAAGGAAGTTTATATTCGGGTGATAAATATGAACGAGCAGCGGTATTAAGTAAACGAGAAAAGCTTAAGCAAAAACTAAAACATGGATCAAAGCCCGTTACGGAGTCACCTGCATATAATTGGCATTTTGAGCAGGACTTTTCACAATTTAGTTTGATAACTGAAACGGGTGTATTGCTGAGTGAGCCAATTCGTTTAGATAAGCTGAATAGTTATAATAATTGGCAAGTTAAGATGCAGCTCCCAAAGCACTTATCAGAGTCGACAAAACCAACAATGAGTTATACATGGCAAGCTGCCACATTAACCTTTTTAGCCCAAGGAAGGCCTCCTTTTATCGCACGTTTTGGTGTCAATTCAGGCTTGCCTAGTCGCCCATCACTAGAAGGGTTAGTTGCGTTATCCAAACCTGAGCAGGTTACACTCAAACCCATTAAGCCACTTGTGGCAGAATTAAAACCTGAGATAGTAAAAGCTACACTAGATAGTAATTATCAATGGCTATTATGGGCAATTCTAGTTGGCGGTCTATTTTTAATGGGCTTTATTGCCTTTAGGGTGGTCAGCTCATTGAGTAATGGATAGGAATTTTAACGCACTTTCCTTTGTCAAAGATCCGCGTGATATTGTAAAAACAGGTGAATTGGTTACAGTGATAGTAATGGAGGTGGATGCAATAAGAAAACGCATTCCCCTGACTATTAAATCTAATCCAGAATCTAATATAAAGCCAACTAAACCTAAGCGAACTACAAAGA
>CAZWEA010000201.1:0-3991 GCA_964632635.1 uncultured Cocleimonas sp.
TTAACGGGGTAGTCACTTAGAACCTCCCACCACAATATATTGTGTTTTTTGAAAACCTACTCAATGTGCTAAATAGTACGGTTGTATTGGTATTCAAGCAATATCGTTAAATACGAAAATACTACATGTTGTACCAAGAGGTTCTAAGTGACTACCCCATTTTATTTATTTACTAAAATAGATTGGTAGTATTCTACTAAGTCATTAATAATGAGTTTAATATCAAATTTACTCTGGATAATTTTTTTACTAGCATTACCCATTTTAATTCTAAGTTGTTCATCTTTACACAACACAATCAATTTTGATGACAAGTTATTGATATCCCCTGGTTTTATTAAAAAACCATTTTCTCCATCTTTCACTGCTTCTGGAATACCACCGACTGGAGTTGTCACAATTGGGGCTCCTGCCGACATTGCCTCTAATATTGACCCTGGAAGCCCTTCATTATATGAAGGTAGCACATATATATCTGCCTTCCGAAAAGTCATTATTTTATCTGAACCCGAAACCCAACCTAATACCCGTACTTTATCACTCAAATCTAAATTAGATATTAAGGATTTTACATCCTCAATATCACCATCCCCACCAAGTAATAACTTTACATTAGGAACTTCTTTTATTACTTCTCTGAAAGCCTCTATTAAATCATAGGTTCCTTTTCTTTTACCAAGGCGTCCCATAAAAACAATTAAAACATCACTACCATCATTAACTATTTTATCGCCAAATTTTTCTACAGAAGATCCATTATGGAGTATGTATATTTTTTTATTAATACTAATTTTTTCTTTTACAAATTTTTTCCATGAATTTGACAAAACAAAAATTCCATCTGACTTATCAAACAATAGCTTGATAAGTTTTTTCTGAAACCCATTACCTTCTTCATAAAACTCTTTAAATCTAGAACCATGTAAATGTACAACTACTTTATATTTTTTTAGCTTTGCAATTAAAAAAATAATTGATTTTCGATAAAAACTCATTCCAGACGACATATGGATATGTACGATATCAACAGAGTTTGATTTAGTTCTTAGAATGCGTAAATATGATCTAATTCCATTTTTAAATTTAGTAAAATATTTCCCAGGTACATAGTCATCTAGCGTAGAAACATAATCTAATTCAACTTCATCATAAATTCCAGCTTCAATCCAGTTATTTATAACAGCTGAAATACCACTTGTAGCAGCCAAATCTGGACCAAACATCATAACTTGGGGTTTTCTAATGGGTGACATAACGGTTCATTATTACAATAAAGGGAAGATAAGTGTTACTAATTACTAAAATAACAAAACTAAAACAGTGGTGGGTTTACGCATGATAATAGTTACTGTCACAATATATCAATACTAAAATATCTGTTTAAAAAAAGCTGTGCTATTCAACTATTCCAATATTCTGTCAACGAAACAGAACGACCACTTTTAGCGCTTTCCTCTGCTGCCAAAGTTACAAGAGTTGTATCAATCAAAGATTCCACTGATATTGGCATAGCACTACCATCTTTTACTGATTCTATAAAGAAACGCATCTGCTCACCTTGCCCTTTATCCAATGAAGATGATTTATGTTTATTACGTTTCATCCCAGAATATACTATTAAGGTCTGAAAGTTATCCATTTGAGCACTTTTCCCTGCACCAGAAACTTCTAAGAATTCTTTTGGTAATTTGGTACTGCCTTGAGTTAAATATTGAAGATTACCGACTGATCCATCATCATAAGTAACAATGACAGACATATTTTCTCGGTCATCTACAGTTGTATTTTTTGGAGTCAATGCCCTAGCAGAGACATCCACGGGTCTCGCTCCCGTTAGATAAGAAAACACATCCAAGAAATGACCTGCTTCACCAATAAAACGACTACCCTGTTCACTATCCAGATACCAAGAATCAGTATCAAGTTGTCCTGCATGCACCCGAAAATTCATTACTAGTGGCTGAGAAGCTTCTTCAAATTCTTGTTTCAATTTTTGTATTAAGGGTGAAAAACGACGGTTGAAACCTACTTGAAGCCGATCATTTCCAGTATCAACGATAACTTTTCTAACTTTTTCTAGTCCCTCCCAATTTATGGATAAAGGTTTTTCCACAAATACGGCTTTATTTGCTCGAAGGCATTCTTCCACCATAAAGGCATGAGAGGAATGCCGTGTCGCTACAATAACTGCATCAACATCATTCTTTTGAATCATCTGTTTATAATCAGTACTAGTTCGCAAGAATGGAAATTTATGAGCTGCATTTTTAGCAGATAAACCCGTGGCTGTTGCCACTTCTATAAATACCACATCGCTTACCTTGTCGAGCGCTGGAAATAACATACTAGAAGCATAGTTACCCGCACCGATAGCTCCGATACCTATTTTTCCATCGACTGGTATAGGTTTTGTTATTTGTTCTGATGTAATGTTTTTTCCTTCCGACATCTGCGGCTCATGCTCAAACATTACTCCAATACCAGCAAGCTTGCCTTCTCCAATTTGTTGGTAAATTTCTTCTGCATCACTAAACGGGTGTATTGAAGTGATAATCGGAGCCATATTTAACTGTTTTCTTGCTATCAGATCAATAAAAGACTTCATGTTACGACGCTCCGTCCAACGTACATAACCAATAGGATAATCTATTCCCTTTTCTTCATAATTAGTGTCATAACGACCTGGCCCATAGGAGCGAGAAAAACGTAGATCTAACTCCTTCATGTAACAATTATTCCATGAGAGATCTAGTTTAGTCTTACCGACATCAATAATGCGTCCTCGATCACGAGCAATTTCAACAGCTAATTCTAACGGTGCATTGGTATTACCCCCAGCAGTAATAAAACTACAATCAATACCATGACTACTGGTCAAGCGCTGAACTACCTGAAACAAACTAGAGTCATCTGGTTTTGAAGAGTAATCTGCTCCTAATTCAGCTGCTAACTTATTACGAGAATCATCTATATCAATCCCAATAACAATCATACCCGCAGCTTTTAATATTTGTGCGAGCAATTGACCCAGCAAACCTAAACCAATCACACAAGCTGTTTCACCCAATTGCATTTCACCTTGTCGAAATCCTTGCATAGCGATAGCGCCCACTGTGGCAAAAGCAGCATGAGAGAGATCAACTTCATCAGGTATCGGTACTACCAAGTTTTTAGGCACGAAAACTGTTTCAGCATGCACAGCATAACCAGCACCAGCACAGGCAACTCGCTGTCCTACTTGTAAATCATCTACTTCTGATCCTACAGCTATAATAGTTCCCGATAAAGAATATCCAAGTGAAGTGAGAGAATCCAGCTTATTCATAACCTTGTTAAAAGTAGCAGACAATCCTTGCTGTTGAACAGTTTTCATCACTTTTTTTACTTGGTCAGGTCGAGCTCTAGCCTTTTCCAGCAGAGACATTTTTCCTTCCCTTACTTTCATAGATTCGGTGCCTAGAGATATGACACTGTATTCTGTTTTAACTAAGACCCCTCTAGGTTTTAGTGTTGGTGCATGTACATTTTCTAGTCGAATCTGACCTGTTTTGTAGTTTTGGCTTATTTGACGCATGATAATAGTATTTTTAAATAATGTTTTTTCACTAATGATTTAGATGTCTGGTCTATTGTTTAGATATAAATATATTGGCCGTCATTTATTTTCAATTGATCCTCTAGGTTCCTTTTAACAGTACATACCAAAGTATAATAGCAACAACCAACACACCAATAATAAAAGAGATTATTTTCATCATTCTTTGTTGCTTTAGCCCTTTTTCTTTTGAACCTATATAAGGAATCACTGCCAAAGGAGACATACCAGTAACTAAAGCCAATCGACCTGGAGTATAAATTGATGGGGACAACATTTCTTTTACCATGACAAAACCAATAGCAATTGCAATAGATGCCAGTCCCCCTAAAAATACAATTGCCTTTCGGTTAGGTTTAAAAGGATCATCTGGTACTAAAGGGGGTTCAAGCAATA
>CAZWEA010000202.1:0-3983 GCA_964632635.1 uncultured Cocleimonas sp.
CGTACGGTTCTGCGAGAGGCTTGAGGTGAAATTCCTCTTGCCTACTCTCCTTAAAATGAGCAATTTGACACTTATTTTACCTATTTTTCACCTCTCCTTACAATTTAGTTGGTTTTTCTGTAGTTGCTACTTATTAAAGTTCTATTAATATCAATAGGTTATACTCGCCTCCTTTTCGAAAATCACTGTTGTCCTTTAAGAAAGTTGCTGCTATCCTTTAAGTAAATGAGTTTCTTAAAGGATGCGCTATGAACAATAAAGAAAGAGGCGAGAGAATAAGGCGTCAGATTCTCAGAGACCTAAAATATCATCCAAATAACATAGCAAAACATATAGCCAGAATATTCTCGATTACCCCTCAGGCAGTAAATAATCATATCAAACGATTAGAAAAAGGGGATTGGATATCATCTACAGGTATAGGTAAAGGAAAAAAATATTTTCTTGGAGATGTACGTGAAGTTAGATCTTCATTCCCTCTAAATAATGATATAGCTGAAGATCAAATTTGGAGAGACTACTACTCATTTATATTCGAAGAGATCTCAGAAAACGTTGTGGATATATGTCACTACGGTTTCACTGAAATGGTTAATAATGTTATCGACCATTCTGCTGGCACAACAGTATACATAACGGTTTTAAGAGAAAAAGGTCAAATAGTAATCATTGTTATTGATGATGGAGAAGGAATCTTTAAACGAATTAAAAGATTATGTAATTTAGCGGATGACAGACAAGCACTATTAGAGCTTTCAAAAGGCAAGTTGACTACTGATCCAGATAACCATACTGGAGAAGGTATATTTTTTACTTCTAGAGTATTTGATAAGTTTGACATTGACTCGAAGGGAATTGAATTTAGTCATGACCATACAGATGAATACGATTATCTTCTGGATTCTGATATTCCCATGGATAAAGTTGGAACTATGGTTTTTATGGTGATTAAAAGAAACTCTAAACGAGAAATACAAAATGTGTTTGATGAATATACGGAAGGACCAGAAGATTTTAAATTTAATAAAACAGTAATACCCGTTCGGTTAGCACAGTACAAAAATGAAAAACTAGTATCTAGATCACAAGCTAAGCGGATATTAATCAGAGTAGAAAAATTTGAGAACGTGATATTTGATTTCGCGGAAGTTAAGGCGATTGGTCAAGCATTTGCTGATGAAATTTTTAGGGTGTATGCTCAAAGGCATTCAGAAATAACTCTTACACCAGTTAATATGGTAGATGATGTAAAACGAATGATCAAAAAAGCAATTGCAGGACTTAATGATAAAAGGTGACGGAGGAATTTATAAATGGGCAATATAGTAAAATGGTTAAGATTTATTCCCTCCGTCTCACTTACTCCATTGAAGCGTTACGTATACTGAGTTTTCTTTTTTGAAAAATCGTTATTATAAAATCATTGTTGGAATTGTATTCCTCTTATTGTTTTTATCTTTTCTTCCTGGCCCTAAACTCATTCAAACAGCCGGTTTTTCAAAAGCCATTTATGATAGCCATGGAAAGCTGCTTCGCTTAACGTTAGCACCAGATGATCGCTATCGTCTCTGGGTTCCGCTTGCGAAAATGGAACAAAAAATTATTGATGCCACTTTATTATACGAAGACCGGCATTTTTACTGGCATCCCGGTTTTAATCCTGCTGCGTTGATTAAGGCAGCTTGGAAAACTTATGTGGTAAAAAACAGGGCGTTTGGGGCATCGACCATTACTATGCAGTTGGCGCGTCTTCGCTTTAATCTTGAAACCCGAACGGTGAGTGGTAAATTAGTTCAGATCTTTCGTGCGATTCAGCTTGAGTGGTTTTATTCTAAAGATGAAATTCTTGAAGCATATTTAAACCTCGCACCTTATGGCGGTAACGTTGAAGGGGTGGGTGCGGCCAGTTTAGTTTATTTTAATAAACGTGCTGAAAACCTGACAACACATGAAGCGATCACGCTTGCGGTTGTGCCACAAAATCCACAACGTCGTTTTCCAGTGAGGAATAAATCGCAATCAAGTGATTTACAACAGGCTCGTTTACGTTTGCTTGATGAATGGTTGCAAGAAAACCCTTTTGATATGGATCGAGTAGAACAGTTAAAACAGGTGCCGGACATTCGGCCATTATCAAAACTGCCTTTTCTGGCACCGCATTATGTTGATGCCGTGCTTAAAGCTTATACTGAACAATCTCAACTTGAAGGCGCGCTTGATTTAACTTTGCAAAATACCCTGGTCAGGCAGGCGAAAGCTTATGTTGAAAGTCAAAAACAGTTTGGTTTGTATAACACTTCCGCCTTACTGATTGATTATCGGGATATGTCTGTTAAAGCATTGTTAGGTTCAGTGGACTTTCATAATCCGGTTATTCATGGTCAGGTAAATGGGGTTCTTGCTCGGCGTTCGCCGGGATCGACTTTGAAACCTTTTATCTATGCGCTGGGTATTGAACAAGGATTGATTCATTCGCAAAGTTTACTCAAAGACGCCCCGACAAGTTTTGGTAACTATAATCCTGAAAATTTTGATGAAGAATTCTCAGGGCCGATTACGGTGCAGGAATCTTTAAACAGGAGTCGTAATATTCCGGCGATTCATGTTGCCACTTTACTTAAAAATCCTGTTCTTTATGACTTTATGAAAAGCGCAAACGTTAATCTACCGCAAAGTCGAAAGCATTATGGTTTAGCGTTGGTTCTTGGTGGTGCTGAAGTACGGATGGATGAACTCGTCGGGCTTTATGCGATCCTGGCAAATAAAGGCAAGCATAAAAAACTACGGTGGTTGTCGAGTGAAGAAAAAGAAGATGGCACGCAACTTTTAAGTGATGCGAGTAGTTTTATGATATTGAATATGTTGCAGCATAATCTGCCACCCAAGCAGGGCTTTAAACAAGAGTGGTTAAAACAACCGTTACCCGTGTACTGGAAAACGGGTACATCATACGCGTATCGTGATGCCTGGTCGGTGGGCATTTTTGGGCATTATGTATTAGCCGTTTGGGTGGGTAATTTTGATGGGCATGGTAACCCGGCGTTTGTTGGACGACGGGCAGCTGCGCCTTTATTTTTTCGTATCGTGAATGCGATTCGTTCTGAACAACAGAACTTTACCGTGCCAAAACTAATTCCCCCTTTATCTGTTGAGCCTGTTGAAGTGTGTGCAATCTCGGGACAGCTGCTGACACGTTATTGCAAGCATAAAAAACATACCTGGTTTATTCCTGGTGTGTCACCGATTGATAAATGCCAGATCCATCGACCTGTTTATATTGAAACAAAGACAGGATTACGTGCCTGTAATCAGCGTGTGAAAAATACCAGCGAAAAGGTATACGAGTTCTGGTCATCTGATTTATTAAAAATTTTTAAGAAGGCGGGTATACCACGTCGGGTTCCGCCCCCTTATCATCCTGGCTGTGACATTGATCAGATTAGCCAGCAGGGTAAGAAGCCGATGATTACTTCTCCCCGTACAAAATTGAGCTATCAATTTCGCCCGGATAAAAAACAGAAAATTCCCTTTATGGCGGTGAGTGATAGTGATGTTAAAAAACTTTACTGGTTTATTGATGAGAGTTTTATTGGCACAAGCAAACCGGGTAAAGCTATGTTCTGGCCTGCCAAGCCGGGTCATTATCTTGTTCGGGTCATCGACGACCAGGGACGAGGTGATGGACGTTCGCTACATGTTGAGACCGAAAATAGATAATTTAGCTGGTAAGGTAATTAACGTTGGAATTTATCTTAACTCTGGAATTTATCTTAAATCAAGAAGGGGTATTTAATTCGGCGAAACAGACTAATCTACTGTAAAATACAAAATTCTATATAGCATTGAAATTACGAATATGAATCCTAAAACAGAATTATCAGAAAAAGTTGAGAATTTTATCCGGCCAGAAATAAGGGCATTAGCTGCCTATCATGTCCCTGATTCCGATGATCTGATCAAACTTGATGCAATGGAAAATCCTT
>CAZWEA010000203.1:0-3968 GCA_964632635.1 uncultured Cocleimonas sp.
TGTTCAATGGCATTGAGGTTGGTGATATAAAAGAGTTTCACGTCCTTGCAGATCGCTTTGCACGTGAACGTGGTAGTCGCAGTGGGCGCATTGCACAGCAGTTTTTTAATAGCTGGTAAAGTCAAACGCCTAACGCTTAGGAATAGCCACTCTAATATTATTACCAGAATGCAATTTAGACATCTTATTCATCACAGCATCATCATCAAATGAATAGGTGTAGAAAACTTCTTGACTGCCTGCCCTCGAGTTCTTTTTAATATTACCTTGTCGCACTTCTAATACAAGCATTTGCCCGTGAGGCTCAAGGGTTACAGAGCGAGGGTCAACACCTACAAGGTCAATCTCAAGTAGATATTCTTTCTCATTTTCAAATTCATTGCTTGAGATGATGACTGACTTTGATGATGCGCCTGCAATGGCAATATCAGCCACCACAGGTGTGTAGACACTTAATAAAGTTAGGAGTAAATAATATTTAAAATATCTCATTTTAATTCCTCATGAATACAGGTTTTGTTTATTTTCTCCATCGTCCATTTCTTTGCACCGGTGCATTCAACCAAAGTGCTAAGTAGGTATATGCGCTGTTTAGTGCATCTTTAGGATGAAGTATTTTTCCTTTAACAAATTCATTATGAAGACGCTTTAATAAAACTCCATCAGACAACTTTGCATACTTAGCATCTCTTCTGTAAAGCCTTAATACATTTCGTCTCAAGCTTGATTTACCCTCAATCAGAGATTTAGTTTCTACGATTTTTTCTGTTGGCTTGCCATTTTTTGAGGCGCTAGGGACAGTTACTGTTTTACGCTGTAATAGTGCCGAATCTTTTTCTCCTCGCTTTACAAGTCTACGTGTTTTAGCCTTAAGATATTCTGCATTAGAGAAGTCTGATAAAACTGAATTCAGTAACAGCTGATCACGCATATCAATTAAGCCAGATTTTGTTTTACGACGAGCAGGTTGGCGCTTATTGCGATTATAACTCTGGAAGTTATAAAGATTATTGTTTGAAACTAAATCTTTAAATGCAATAAGTTTTTGATTTTTTGAATTGGGTAAACATTTCCAATAAGGTACTAAAGCATAGCGACCTAAAGTTTCAATTAAGCCCCATTCTATAAGTAAGCGTATCGCTTTATGTCGAGCATCAACCACTGAGCGTGATGTGCTATAACCGATGGTATTACCGTCTACACTCAAACCAAATGAGCGATCTTTACCTCGCTGATATACGGTTATCGTATTCGTTGAACTTGTATTATTAACAACATCTCCTACCGCTGCATAAACTATTCTAAAATCCATAGTCATACGAGCAACATTAGTAATGCCACTTGCACTGATTTCAAGGTTAGATAAACCACTGCCTTTGCCAAACTTTACAGAAGCATCAGCTTCTGCCTGCTTGCCACTTATAATTCGATCATACTCGGTTAATGCGCCATAAATTTGTAGCGTATCTCCACGGTAATGGCTCACCTGAAAGTTATCTAAAAATGGGGGTTTCTTCCCTGCAATACTTCCATATCGAGCAGCATCAAAAATCTCATCAGGGCTTGGAACATGAACAACACGAATTGGACCTCCAATTCTTGATACAAGTCCAAGAGTCATATCTCTAAAATTACTGGGAATTTCACTATCTCTGTATGCGACGGTGGATACATCAGTTGCATCTTTAACTGATATTACGGCAAGCCTTAATGGATCAACATCATTCCCTGCTCGTCTGTAGGCCGTCAACATATCACCAAAACAGCCAAGGGCATTGCTAGCACTTGTCTTTGTCCCTACTGGGTGGGCTAGTTCTTTGCTAAATTCATTTTGCCTTTGGGAGCTTGAGCAAGCACTCAATAAAAGCAGAGTTATGCTAAAGAAAACACTTATTTTTATTCTATATTGTTTCATAATGCACACTTCCTTTTTGTATGAGGGGAGACCTGCTTTCAAATAAATTACTGAAATACTACAACAAAAAGATTCCAGAGAGCCTATTCCTAGTAATTTATCTAGACGATATGTTTGTAATAAAATAAAACTAGATCAACGCTGTATCGCATAAGAATCGCCATCATTTTGGTTGATAACAATAATTGTATCTGCATTTGTACCTGGTGGAATAATTACAGAGTTAGACACTGCACTATTATCTGTTCCACTTCTAAAAATGGTTGCCGTTCTTCTGAAGTTATCTCCTTCTCGACGTATTAATCGGGCTTCATTTAAAACTCGTGCAAGTATAAAACTTACATTTAATTGATCTGCACGAAAGCGTTCTTCAAAGTTATTTAAAGGAGCTCCAATTTTGGGGGGGGCAAATCTATCTGCCGCAATTGTTGGGCTGACAAATAGAGCAAATAAAATAGTACTGACTATTTTATTTGGGTTTTTTTTAGTTTTCATCGTTATACCTCCAAGAGGTTTAAAGCAAAAAAGACCACTAGATAGTTATCTAGCAGTCTTTTATTACATACTGTTATAGGCTAACAGATGTAGATCCAGCGCTTGCATTACCAATCGCTACTGCACCATTACTGCTATTGCGTACATTAAGTGTTCTTTTACACCCACAGTTTCTTGCTGCGCGGATATCCTCTGAACCAGCACGTGCACGTCCACCTGCACGGCCTAAGAAACCTGCTACTCCACCAGGGCCAGCAGCGCCAGCTACAACAAGCGTATCACCTACAGCAATCGCTCCAGTTGATGAGTTGGTAGAGTTAATAGTCAACTTAGCTGCTGATGCAGTTGTTGATGCGAATAAAGCTAATACAGCTGTTGCTGCTAATACTTGAATTTTCATAATAATTTCCTTCATAAATTAATGATAAAAAGTTAAAAAATGAAAGTAGCTATGATCAGTTATCTTCTTAAATTAGTATGTAAAAGATAATGTTCTTAACTTCCTTCTGTTAAACGACTTAGGATCATTCCCTTGCCGTGATTGAAAGATAGTCTTAATAAAAGTTCAATTAAATAGCTAATTAAGGCTAATCAATTCGAACTAATTCTTATGGGTTAGTACGGGCTAGTTCATATTGATTACAGACAAAATCTTGTTTTTATTTCTTTTATGTTTTCATGGGTATAGCTATTCTCACAGACTAAACTAGAAGTAGTATCTACCTTAAAATTAACCTATTTGATGATTTTTAGATCATTTTAGGGTTAGTTTTTTAGGTAAAAACCACGAAAACAAGGGAGATAGGCACTAAAAATTAGTGAAAATAATTTTATATTTGTAGATTATCATCAGAATTATGGACTTCAGCCTTCAGTAATTACGAATAGATTTGTGATTTACTCTTTTGCTATTCTTTAATTCTCTAAAAAATTAATTGGAATCCATTTTATGAGCACTTTAAAACTGGTCATTGGCAATAAAAATTACTCGTCATGGTCTTTACGCCCATGGTTCTTCCTTAAAAACCTTGAGATTGATTTTGATGAGGAGATTGTTTTTCTTTTTGAAGAAGATACTGAAGATAAACTCAAACCCTACTTCTCTGATGAAAAAGTACCGATACTAATTGATGGTGATTTACAGGTATGGGATACATTGGCCATTATTGAAACACTGGCTGACAAATTTCCTAACAAAATAGGGTGGCCTGAAGACCCTAATGCAAGAGCTGTTGCTCGGTCGGTATCTGCGGAAATGCATTCTGGCTTTTTTGATTTGAGAAATGCCCTGCCAATGAATTGCCGAAAGCACTTTGCTGATTACTCAATTACTAATGATGTACAAAAAGACATTGATCGTGTTGTTTCGGTATGGGAATTTTGTAAAAAGAACTACGGCGCAAATGGACCTTGGCTATTTGGTGAGTTTAGTGGGGCAGATGCGATGTTTGCCCCCATTGTTTTACGTTTGTCGGGCTATGATGTGAAACTTTCAGGTTTTGCTAAGGAATATATTGCCACTGTCTTACAAAATGAGCATATACAAAGCTGGATTAAG
>CAZWEA010000204.1:0-3937 GCA_964632635.1 uncultured Cocleimonas sp.
CGCTTATGTTTTTGGCAAACGCAAAGACACTGTTTTTCAAGAATTGAAGGCATTGCTTGCACCATTCAATATTGGTCGTTATTACACCGATGATTGGGGCGCATATGAGCGCCATCTCGAACCAGAGACGCATGAAATTGGCAAAACAAACACACAAAAAATTGAACGCAAGAATCTTAATTTTAGAACCTGGATTAAACGCTTAACACGTCGAACAATCTGCTTTTCTAAGTTGGAAATAATGCATGATATTGTGATTGGCTTACTCATTAATAAAGTAGAATTTGGACGAGACATCCATGCCTAATTACAGGTTCGACCCACTACCGATTTTAGTTATAAAAACTAAACTTAGGTATGTGCACGAAATAACTTGAATTGTGACTTGCCTTTGTGTTCGTCTATTGCCCAATTTATTCCGAGCCCGTTCCTTAAGAGGCTGTCTCTAAGATTGAATCAATTTTTTTAATTGGTTTATTTCGTGTTCAAAAAGTTTTTCATCGCTGTAAACTTGTGAGAGTACGCAAACCCCTTGTCCTCGAGTAAAAAGTTCCATTGCCAGATCAGTTGCCCTTTCAGCTGAAAAACCTAAACTCAAAAATTGATTGATCATCCAATGACGAATCAAGTCAAAAAGATGTTGACTCAACTCTCGAGTGAGAGCATTACTTTTCCCTAGTTCAGAAGCTAAAGTGCCGTTCGGGCAGCCGTATCGGGTTAATTCAGATTTACCTTCCAGCAAGCTATCAATAAAACAATGAAGTCTCCCGATTGCATCTGGGTGTTCTTTATCCCATGAAGCAAGTGTGTCTCTGGTTTTCTCCATCCTCCGCTCGAAAACAGCTGTTAAAATGTCTTCTTTGGATTTAAAGTGATAGGTAATATTGCCCTTACTTAAGCCAACATCCTTGACAATATCGCTGAATGCAGTTTTATGAAATCCTTGCTGATAAAATAGCTTATTCGCTGATTTTACAATGTTGTTTCGTGTCTGTTCGCCTTGTTTCATAACTATAAACCAGTAATGTTAATAACAGGGTAGCTGTTATTTTGTTTTAAGAGAGTAAGGTGCTTCACACTATATATTAGTACATTCGTACTATAATTAAAAGAGGAATGGTTTTAGATACAGGAGGATGATTTTATTAATTAATAACTAGACAGAATATTAAAAATCGAAAGGTGCCCTATTAAAAAGAAAGTTTTTTCATTAAGACTTGCAGAAGTAGTACGAAAGTACTATATTAGTACTTTCGTACTATTTTAGTTAAAAGGATATCGCTATGAACAAAATCAAATCTCTTTTTATCGGCCTGTTTCCAATGTTTGCCATGGGAATATCTGGATACGGAATATATCACCTTGTTTTTTCAGGTATGGATCTTATTTGGTTAGGGGCAGTACTGATAACTCTACCTATTTTGTTATTCATTAGCCGCATCATGATGTTTAAAAATATGGCTAGAACGTCATCTCATTTCCCTTTGCTGACACTAATAGTGATCTTAGGCCTTGGGATATCGATCTATGGATATTCTGCATCGGTATTCAGTCCTTTAGACAATACAGAGTCGAACAATTTCAACACCGTTAGCTTTGCCTTGGCAGGTACAGGTTTTGTTTTTTTTATGCTGTACAACTTCTGGTATTCATCACTGGGTCGTGAAATAAACCCGATTTTACGAGTTGGGCATCCATTACCTGCATTTAAAGTAACTGATACGCAAGGCACAAGTGTTCACTCAGATAGCTTCAAAGGAACCCCAACAATCTATATTTTTTTCCGGGGTAACTGGTGTCCATTATGTATGGCACAAATTAAAGAAGTGACATCTAAATATCGAGAATTAACCTCTTTAGGTGCAAAAGTAGTGCTGTGTTCTCCACAACCTGAGAAGAACACTCAAGCTCTTGCTGATAAATTTGATGTGCCGTTTATATTCTTGACAGATGTAGGTAATCACGCAGCTCAAACGCTAAGGTTAGAAATGAAAAATGGTTTGCCAGCAGGGATGGAAATGTTGGGGTACGACAAAGATACGGTTTATCCAACAGTGATTATTACCGATAAGAAAGGCATTATTATTTACTGTGACATGACGAATAATTATCGAATTCGTCCTGAGCCTGATGCTTTCATTAAAGTATTAAGTGAGAATGCTCAATTGGCGTAAACACAGGATAATAAACTTAATTTATTTCTGTAACAGTCATCAAAAATAAACAAGAACATAGCAAGAAATATCAAAAGAGTATAGATCACACAATAGAGACTAGTTATGAAACAAAAATATGATATTGCGATTATTGGATCAGGCATAGCAGGATCGTGTCTAGCAACTATCCTTGCCAAGCAAGGCAAAACAGTCATTGTATTTGAAGCCAAAAATCATCCGCGCTTTGCCATAGGTGAATCGATGATTCTTGAGACTTCTGAAACATTGCGGGCTATGGCTCAATTTTATGACATACCTGAACTGGCGTACTACAGCTCAGAAAACTATATGCCGTTGATAGGCACTTCGCATGGGATAAAACGACATTTTAGTTTTTTACACCATTCAGAAGGTGAACATCAAAATAAAGAAAAAGCGTTTCAGGCCGTTATTCCTAATCAACCACACGGTTATGAATTGCATTTGTTCCGACAAGATTCAGATCAGTTTATGGTGGCAACCGCTATTTCTTATGGGGCTAAGGTTTTTCAAGATACCTCTGTTACTGATATAGATATTACCCCTGAAACAGTTGATATCAAATCCTCTGCGGGTGATTTTACCGCAGATTATATTGTTGATGCAGGAGGCTTTAAATCAATTTTGGCTGAAAAATATAAACTGAGAGATTTTGATTTAAAAACTCATTCCAGAGCTATTTTTACCCATATGGTGAATGTCCCTGATTATCATCAGACTGGGCTTTCTCAAGAAGCATATGGATTTCCTTTTAGTTTGTCTGAAGGCACTTTACATCATATTTTTGAAGGGGGATGGCTTTGGGTGATTCCATTTAATAATCATGATAAATCAACCAACCCACTTTGCAGCGTAGGATTACAGTTAGATACAAGGCTCTATCCTGAAGACAAAACTATCAGTGCTAAAGAAGAATTTTGTGCCTTTGTTTCGCGTTTCCCAGACCTTAAAAAACAATTCGAAAATACTAAAGCGGTGCGTAGCTGGACACGAACAGGACGCATTCAATATAGCTCAAAACAAGTAGTTGGTGAGCGGTTTGCCTTGTTGGGTCATGCTGCTGGATTTATAGATCCACTGTTTTCAAAAGGGTTGTATGTGTCCTTTAATAGTGTCTCGACTTTAGCGCACTTGATTTTAACAAATGAGAGTGATTTTTCTGCTGAAACATTTAAGTCCTATGAACAACAAACCTTAACATTTGTTCAATCACATGATCGGTTAGTGGCGAATTCCTATAAATCGTTTACTAATCACAAACTTTGGTCCGTTTATAAAGTTTTATGGTTATTAGGCGCGTATACAGAGTTTGTAAAATTAACCAGCAGTCGAACACGCGCCAAAAATAGAGTGGAATATTACAGTGAAATTCAGTCTCTTTGTTTAACAGGAGGCGGTTTTGATGAATATAAAACACTGGCAGATAAAATAGATACATTGATAGAACACGTTGATATAAGCAATGAAAAGAAAGTTGATCAGACAGTAGACGAAATAACAGCATTATTCTTAAATGTAGATTGGTTGCCAAATGCTTTTAGAAAAACGTTGGATGGTAAAGCTTATTTACCTAAAAACAAATTAAACTGGAACTTACTAAAGCGAAATGCAGGGTTTATGGGAAATGGAAAATTCCGTCAACATTTTTTTAATAACAAAGACACGATAGATCTTTTAATTAATTTTCTGAGTGAGAAAGTGAATTATTCAACTGCATTTGTACTCAGAAAAAAGAGCAGACG
>CAZWEA010000205.1:0-3930 GCA_964632635.1 uncultured Cocleimonas sp.
AAGCTGATACTTTTACCCCAGGAAAAGGTAGAGCGCTTACGTGGATGTCCACGGTGATACGTAACAAAGGATTAGATAAGCTTCGCAGCTTGAAAACAAAAGCTGCGGAAACTGAAATCCAGTATGAAGGTTTGGAATTTTCTTCAAAAGATTTACAACCCGACAATCTGGAAGATTTGAGTCAAGATTTAAAAGGTTTAATGGCCTGTTTGGATCAATTAAAACCAGATCAAAAAGAATGTATTTTATTGTCCTATTATTATGGACACACACATCAGGAACTAGCCGATAAAATGGGTAGACCCTTAGGAACAATCAAAGCTTGGATTAGAAGAGGCTTAGAGGATATACGACCATGTCTAACATAAACAACAATACAAATAGCAGCGCTAAGCGCTACCAAAATCCCGAAGTGTTTGAACAACTCGCGATTGAGTATGCTGTTGGTAGCATTCAAGGTAGAGCCAAAAAGCGCTTTGAATCACTCATGGAAACGCATTTCTATTTACGTGCGGTGGTCGATGCTTATGAAAACAAGTTTGCAACCTTGGTTGAACTATTACCTGATTCACAACCTTCCGATCAAGTGTGGAAGAATATTGATTCACATATTCAGGTATCCACTTCTAGCGAAAAACAGGCAGAAAAAACACCTTGGTGGCAAACAAATTTCTTTAAACAAAGCTTTGGAATGGCGGCGATGGCAGTGATAGTGTCTGCTGTACTTTTACTTAACCCCATGACAATCACGCCAGAGGCAACAGCAACCGCTTATTCTGCGGTACTTGAATCTAATTCTAGTGAAGCAATGGCTATTACCAAAATCCAAAAGTCAGATATGACACTTTCTATATATATTATGAAGAAAGTCAAAATTGCAGATGATATGGAACTTACTCTTTGGTGTCATCCTAAGGATGGAGGAATACCAATGAAAATGGGAACCGTTTCAAAATATGGAAAAACTAATATCAAGATTAGTAAAGCAGAATGGCAAGAGATGAAAAATGTTGGTTCACTGGCAATTAGTGTTGAACATAAAGGTAGCAATACGGCGATGAAGCCAACAGGAAAAATTTTGCTAAAAGGGCAACTTAGTACTGCAGGTTTATAATAGGAAGAGCCTCATAAGAATGATAAGCTATGCTCCATGCATAACTCATTCCAGCCAACAACTAAAAAGCCTTTGAATTATTTTATTCATGGGCTTTTTTTATGTCTAGTAGCTTCACTACTCGTCTCTTGCACATCTTTACAAGCTAAGAACGTACCTCCAAAAGCTTATAATTATCCGATCTCACCTGATAGAACGGATATTAAGTATATGCAAATTCAAATGATGGGGAGTCTTGCCTTAAAAGCATCTACGTTCAACTCCATACCCGTACACGAACTTTCTGGAATAGCATGGGATGAGGATGAAAAATTACTCTATGCCGTATCAGACGAAGGCTTGCTCTATCACTTAACGCTCACACTAAGAAATAATAAACTAAGTGATCTAAGTGTTATTTTTGCCACTCAATTAAAAGATGTGAACGGTTTACCTTTATCGGGAAAATATGATGACTCAGAAGGCCTATCGTTAATTAACGCTAACAATGGTAAAAAAGGTGATTCTGAATTAATAATATCATTTGAGAAAAAACCACGTATTGCTCGCTATTCTCCCAAAGGGACAATTGTTGCAAACGTTCGAACCCCAAAGAAGATTCACAAAAAGAAGTATTTTCGCCATAAAAACAAAGCACTCGAAAGCGTTGCGGTACATCCTAAATACGGCATTATCACCGCCGCTGAATATCCTTTAAGTAGCCACCCACTAACAGAACAAACCATTTATTCAAGCAAAGGAAAACAGTGGCACTTTGCCGCATCAAAAGAAAAGAACAGCTCAATCACAGGATTAGAAATTTTACCCAATGGTGATGCTTTAATACTAGAACGCGCTTATAGCAGTCCTTTAGTACCCATAGATATAAAATTACGCCGTGTTAAATTAGAACAATGTGATAAAAAACAATTTTGTAAAACAGAAACCATCGCCAGCTTTAATGGTGCTGATGGTTGGCTGTTAGACAACTTTGAAGGACTTGCACATATTCGTGGCAACCAATATTTAATCGTCTCTGATAATAATAAAAGCCTCTTTCAAAAAACAATTTTTATGTTATTTAAAATTTTATAGCTACACAGTACCGAATATCTGGATAATGACCATATTCAGCAATCATTAAGTTTATTTATCCCATAATTGTGGAATCGCATACTCATTAAAATTTGAGTGTGACTTTTCAAAACATATTTTTTATTATAAAAATAATAGGGGTAGAACCAATGAAGCTTAAAAGAACATCACTCGCACTAGCAATTTCAACCATACTTGCATCATCTGCAAGTGCTGAAATAACTGGTGTTGTTTACAAAGATTTTGATTTTAATGGTCAAAACAATGGGGGCGACGCGCTTGTGTCAGGTGTCACTATTACAGCAAGTTGTGAAGGTATTGCTGACATAGTAACCACAACAAATGCTAATGGCGCATACACAATCGCAGGAGTTCCACAAGGAAAAGACTGTCGTATTGAAGCAGACCCAAGCACTGCTGGTGTCGGTTCAGGTGCAAATGCACTAGGTTCTGCTCCTCTTGTAGATTTTGTTGCTGATGGCAGTGTTCATAATATTTCAACTGCATCTCCAGCGACTTACTGTCAGGCAAATCCTGAAGTAGTCATGGGAGCTTCACCTGGTTGGCATGATGATAATGGTCGAAAAAGCCCTAATGGCTTTGGAACAATTTTTAAAGTACCCACTCCAGATATTGGCTCATTCAATGCAAATGCAACTATTCCTGCAAAGCGAATCACCTTATCAAACTTTGAAGATACAGGCGCAATCTGGGGATTAGCTTGGAAAAAAGGCACAGAAGACCTTTTTGCTGCTGCAACTCTAAAACGCTATGTTCCTCTTAAAGGTGACCTAGGTGCAATTTATAAAATCGATAACGCTAATAATGTTTCATTGTTTACCACCATACCAAATGTAACGACAGCGGCTGCTGATACAGCTATTGCGGCAAGAACCTATGGGCAAAATGAAGATCTGGGAATCGTAGATCTTGTTGGTCGTGTGGGTCTTGGCGATATTGATATTAACGAAGAAGAAACAAAACTATATACCGTTAATATTGCAACCAGAGAATTAATCGTTATTGATGCTAGCAACGGTACAATATTAGAAACACTAGCACTCCCTAACCCTTATGCAGGACAATGTGATGCGGATAAAGTAAGACCTTGGGCTGTTAAAGTGCGTGGTGCAGATGTATTTATTGGCTCTGTCTGTGAAGATCAGATTGAGAGTGACCTAGGTTCAGTAGTACAAAAATATAACGGCGCGATCATTACAACCGTAGCGCAAACAAACAGTTTACAATACCTAAAACCTAGAAGTTACAACCCAAGATTAGCATCAAATGGTAATGAAAATTATAGAAATTGGTCAGCTTGGTTCAGAAATGGTCCAATGCTAACTGATCTTGAGTTCACAAATGATGGCGACCTCGTATTAGGTTATACCAGTAGAGCCTCTTTTAATAAAAATGGCTCACTAAGAGGTGATATCCGAAAGATGTGCCTTAATCCAGATGGCAGCTTTACAGATGAAAGTACAGATATAGCGCCAACGGGTTGTGCAACGCATGAAGTGACTTATGGAATAGGGAACCCAGAAACCTACCATGAATTTTACGTAGGTGATTATTATGGCGCTGAGCTCGGAAAATATGGTCATCCAGAAACAGCTTCAGGTGCATTAGCACAAGCTCCAGGTGCTCCAAATATTATTGTAGGCATGGTTGATGCTACCGATTGGAGTCAACCGGGTGCAATTGGTCTGTATAGCAATACTTCTGGTGATAAAATTGGTGCA
>CAZWEA010000206.1:0-3907 GCA_964632635.1 uncultured Cocleimonas sp.
ACCATCCATCTCAACCAGCAACTGATTTAAGGTTTGTTCACGTTCATCATTTCCGCCACCTAGTCCCGCACCACGTTGGCGACCAACAGCATCAATTTCATCAATAAAGATGATACATGGCGCATGTTTCTTTGCTTGTTCAAACATATCACGAACACGCGAAGCACCTACACCAACGAACATTTCAACAAAGTCAGAACCTGAAATACTGAAAAATGGTACTTTCGCTTCGCCAGCAATCGCTTTAGCGAGTAATGTTTTACCTGTACCAGGAGAGCCTGCTAATAAAATTCCTCGTGGAATTTTTCCACCCAGCTTTTGGAATTTACTCGGATCACGTAAAAATTCAACAATCTCAAAGACTTCTTCTTTTGCCTCTTCACAACCAGCAACATCATTAAAAGTTACTTTAACTTGGTCTTCTGTCATCATGCGCGCTTTACTTTTACCAAAAGACATTGGGCCGCCTTTGCCACCGCCGCCTTGCATTTGGCGCATGATATAAATCCATAAACCGATAATCAGTAAGAATGGGATGGTATTAACCAAAATATCAACAAGAACTGATCGGCCTTCTGGCTCTTTTACATTAATTTTTACATCGTTAGTGTAAAGATCATCAATTAATTTTGGGTCATTATAAGGTGCGTAAGTTTGAAAATCACCAGAAGAGCTTGAGCCTGTTATTTGTTGGCCACTAATAACAACTTCCTGAACCTGTTTGCTCTCAACACGATCAATAAATTCTGAATAAGAGAGCCCTGTTGACTGTGTTTGGGGCACATTGAACTTGCTAAATACAGCAACTAATACAAGGGCAATAACAACCCACATCAATATATTTTTATTTAAATCGTTCAAAAAAATAACCTCTAATTAAATCTGTTCTTTGGTTTTAGTACACTTGCAGAAGTCAATCTTACACTAATCTTATTAAGATTATTAGTTATAAAACCCCTGTGCTACAACATATACTTCTCGGCTTCGTGGTCTTGACGCTTTGGGTTTACGGACTTTTACTTTCCTAAAATGGCTACGAACCTCTTTTAGAAAATCATCCGAACCGTCTCCTTGAAACACTTTAGCTACAAAAGAGCCACCCTCTTTTAATATCTGACATGCCATATCCAAAGATAGTTCACAAAGATATATAGAACGTGGTTGATCTGTTGCTTCTACTCCTGTCATATTGGGTGCCATATCTGAAATTACAACGTCTGCTTTGTAATTTTTTGAATCTTTATTTAATACGGCTAAAATTTCGTTTAAGACGCTTTCTTCAGTAAAGTCACCTTGAATGAACTCCACAAAGGGCAAAGGATCAATCGTCAAAATATCACTAGCCACCACTCGACCGTTTTTACCGACAAGCTTCACAGCATACTGACTCCAGCCTCCAGGTGCCGCGCCTAAATCGACCACCTGCATGTTTGGGCGGATTAAGTTATCTTTTTTCTGGATTTCTTCAAGCTTATAAACTGCTCGTGAGCGATAGCCTTCTTTCTGAGAACGCTTTACATATTCATCATCAAAATGCTCTTTTAACCAACTTCCGCTTGTTTTACTTCTCGCCATTTATAACCGCTCGCATTATCATGCGTACCTATGAATAAAACTCAAATAAAACAGCTTAAAGCAATAGCACATAAACTCAAGCCAATTGTTACCGTTGGACAGCATGGCATGAAAGAGACTATTAGTGACGAACTTGAAAGTGCTCTCGAGTTTCACCAACTGGTTAAACTTAAAGTAAACCTTGGTGATCGTGACGCGAGAGACATATTGATTGATGAACTAGCTAAAAAACATAGGGCTGATCTAATTCAGAGAATTGGCAATATTGCGGTTCTGTATCGTCGCAACCATGATAAAGAGAAGATTCTATAAGCAAGCGTTTATCTTCATAATCGAATATAAGGCTATTGACTATAAAACTCCAACAGCGCCTCGACCCCTGCTTCTCCCTCTTTGCGTAATAGCCTCTTTATCCTTTTTTTCATTTTTCGCGGTGCTTTACGCCCACCTTTTTTAAAGCTCTCAAACTGAGCCGCCAAATAAGGCTTCCACTGCCCTTGCAGATAACCGGAATCATCGCCTCCGACGGTGCCAGTTTCAGTATGGCATATTTCACAGTATTTATTGTGAAGGTCGGCGCCTTTACGCGCCTTAACAGGATCTGATAATTGCCCTTTAGCTGGCACAAATTTTTGACCTGCGAAAAACTGCGCTAGCTTTTCAATTTCTTCAGAAGAGTAACCTTTCGCAATGCGGCTCATAATTGTTGAAGGAATCATGTCAGACTTAAAACCCTCCATCATATCCACCAAATAAGCCGCCGACAGCCCGCTTATGATAGGAATAGAAGGCCCTCGACTAGCCCCAAAAGACCCATGACAACCCGCGCAGTTATTGGCAAGCATTGACGCACTCGCGCCTGACAAAGTCTCAGCTTTCTCATTAGCAAATACAAATTGAGGAAAAATCATCAATAGACAAACCTGAATGACAAACACACTGTTAAATCGTAATTTCATTATTATAATTCTTAGCTTAACCAGAGTAAGACCATAGCATCAATCTTCAAAAAAAGGGGGGGATGCCATATAGATTGATTTTGCTGATGGCTATGGGTAACTCAGAAATGATAAAGGAAACCCGAAGGTTTCCTTTATCATTGAAATATGGCGCGCTGGGGAGGAATCGAACCCCCGACCCCCTGGTTCGTAGCCAGGTACTCTATCCATCTGAGCTACCAGCGCGCAGGCTTGATAAATCAAGGAGGCGTATTTTGCTTATTTCACTATAACAAGTCAAGCGATTTGATTGCATCCTTCTATTTACATGCTGGGTTAATACTCAACATGTATGAGTTTATAATATCAACGTTGTTAGCTGTTGAACTTCCTTTAAATCCTGAAAAATCATTTAGTATGATTATTTCTTTAGACTGTTTTGTATATAAGGAAGACAAAGGCATATAAGACCAGTGCCATTTCTCTTCTTCATAACCTGTTAAACGATGCTGGCTTTTCTTTGTGTACACCTGACAAAACCCATATCTTTTTGCATTTTTCTGTAACCACTTGTATAAGCGTCGACCCTTTCCGTAAGAAAACCAGTTATTACTAAATGAATTCAGGTCTACCTCTGTCCCCCAATGATGCCTAGAGCTACCAGGCATTGCGCTATAACGTAATATTTTTCTAGCTCTATTTACTTCACTAGGTATTTTTCTAGCTAAGTTCATTCCTGCAACTTTTCTTCTACCCGTCCATTTAGCTTCCCAGATTTGTTTTTGATGTTTAAAGCTTCTTGTGGCTGACCTAATCTCTAAATGAACACCATCTTTTAATGCCGCAAGGTACATCAGCTTATAAGCACTATAGGTTTTTTTCTGTAAATACATACCCTTACGGCTTGCATATTTTGATTTTACTTGAATAAAACTAGTATGCTTATATGGAACAAACTTACCCATAAGGAAACTTTTAGATTCTTTTGTGTCTGCAAACGTGTTTCCAACAATGATAATAAATACTATCGGCAAAACACTCTTTGCTCGAAAAAAAATCATCGCCATATCACTAATAACTCACTAGATCGAATTGTTATGTTCATTTATATTCCCGATAGATAATTAAGTTATTTATTATCACTGACTGCACCTATTATAAGTGAAGATTATAGAGCCTTTATATACCCAAGTATTTTGGGTATTGTTATTAATAACACTAATAATAAATTAGGGCTATAGTCAATGAGTTTATTGCAGATAAGTAATAAGTTTTCAACAGGAGTTTGGGTTCTCCTTATCACCACCTTTACCGCAAGTGCTGATACATTGTGGAAAGTGCAAAAGCTAAAGGCGTAACGGGCAGAAGCCAACCCATCGGTGATCCTTTTGATA
>CAZWEA010000207.1:0-3869 GCA_964632635.1 uncultured Cocleimonas sp.
TACGGGGGTGCCATTACAATTATTACTCCAAAGGAGTCAGCTCAGGCTGAGTCCTTTGGTTCTGGTTATTATTACGAGGCTTCAGGGTCTTTTTCAATAGTTTTAGTAATAGCTGTAGGCATTATTATTGGTCTTTTTGTTTTTTGAGTTGTCACAGTCGTGGCTTTAGGTTTTTCTGCTGAGCTTAGGTCAAAGCCTGCTTTGCTTGTCATGTAGATTATGACTGCTTTAATTTCTTCATCTGTTATCGCGGGGTTGCCACCTCGGGCTGGCATTGCACCTTTGCCATTGATGGCTGTTTTTATGAGGGTGTCTAGTCCTGTTGCTACGCGTGGCTCCCAAGCGGCTTTATCATCTGGTTTAGGTGCGTTAGCTATTCCAGTGGAATGACAGGCTTGACAGCTGGCTTTATAAACTTCTTCACCTGAGCGAGCTTTTGCTGAACCTGTTGTTTGTGCTTCTTTAGTTGATACGCTTCCAACAAGTGCAAGATTCTTTGCAATGGTTTCTGCTTTATTATCAGTTTCTGTATTTTGTTCGCCTCCATGTTCTGAAGGGGTTATTAAATAAATGATGCCAATTGTAGCGGCTAGGGCGAGTTGTATCCAAAAGAACTTGGGTAGTTTCTTGTGTGACTCTGACATATTTCCTCCTTATTGGGTGTAACTTAATGCATAAGACAAAGGTTACAGCCTGATGCTTTTGGTATTTAATTTAATAAATAAAAATAATAAAATTCCTGCAAAAGTAAACCATTGCAGGGCATAGGCATTATGTTTATCAATACTGCCATAGTAGGGCTGCCATTCTCTGATAAAGCCCGTTTTATCTTTTTTATCTAATTCGATAAAAATAGGTAGCAAGCTTACGTTTAATTCCTTTGTTAACGTATCCAACTTCATCGATTGGATGAGTCTTGGATAGCTATGCTTAAGTTTGTTCGAGCTATTGTCCGACTCGTTGAGAACTATGGCTCGTCCTTGTCGCTTCATCACGCCACTAATATTAATAAGATTTTCTGTAATACTGATATCAGGAATATTGTCTCGAGTTCCTTGATAGCTTATCCAGCCTCTGTTTATGAGGATGGATTTTTTAGTGTGTTCTAATAAAAACGGTGTTAGTACGTGAAATCCAGCTTTTCCTTTGTGCATTCGATTGTCTAATAGATATTGATGACTGCTATCGTAATGACCTGATAATGTTGCTGATCGATAAATATCTTTTGAGAAGCTATTCTCAATAGTCCTATTTGTATTAATAAATGTATTTAGATCCAGTGCTTCCTGACTTTGTGCGTTTTTAACACCACGATCAATTTCTCTTTTTTGATCTGCTCTATCTAGCTGCCATAATCCTAATGAAACTAAGAAGGGTACTAAAAAGATTGTAGCGAGTGTCGGGATGCGCTTTGGTGCAAAGAGAAATTTCCCAATTTGTAAACGAATCATTAGCGCTAAGCGACTCCTGCGGGTTTAATCCAACCCATCCAAAATGAAAACAAAATAAAGAGGAAGAGGGCAATGGAGATACCAACGCGTATAGTCAGTGCTTTTACCATGCGTTTAGACCCGCCACCGTCTTTCATCATGTAATACAAAGCGGATGCGAGACTGTAAAGAATGAAGATAAAAAATATCAGTATGATGTAATTCATATCTAACCTTGATTTTGTGGAGGCTATAACCAGTACACAACTATAAAGAGTCCTAACCAGACAACATCAACGAAATGCCAATACCATGCAACAGCTTCAAAACCAAAATGACGATCTTTCTTAAAATGACCTCGAATAGCACGCATAAGAATAACAATTAACATGATAGTCCCGAGCGTCACATGTAGACCATGAAAGCCAGTAAGCATAAAGAAAGTACTGCCATAAATACCTGATGTTAATTTAAGGTCAAGGTGTTGATAGGCTTCCATGTACTCAGAAATTTGCAAACCTAAGAAGATTACACCAAGAATAATGGTTGCTATTAAACCACCGATAAGTCCACTACGATTCTTATTCATCAAAGACCAGTGTGCGTAGGTAAGTGTTGCGCCACTGGTTAATAGTGTAAGGGTGTTAAGGGCAGGGATTTGCCAAGCTTCGATAATACCTTTTGGGACAGTGTAATTTGATGAGTCAGGCATCTGAATTAAAGGCCATACGGATTTGAATTCGGGCCATAAAATTTCGCTTGTAAAGAGGTTGTTTCCTTCTCCTGAAAGCCAAGGAACTGATAATTGTCTAGCGTAGAAGAGAGCACCGAAGAAGGCCGCAAAAAACATAACTTCAGAAAATATAAACCAACCCATTCCAATACGAAAAGATTTATCAACTTGAAGATTATAAGTACCCGTTTCACTTTCATTGATAACTTGCCCAATCCAGCCAAACACCATAAAGATGATAATGCCAAAACCTAAGATCATGGAAACGGTGCCAACTGTATTGCCATGTAATGAACTAGCAAAACCACCTAGCATTGATGCCATGCCTATTGATCCTAAAATAGGCCAATAACTTCCATCGGGTACAAAATAGTCTAGTTTTGATTGCATGAAATTCGTCTCCTTGTTTTAAAGTCCAGCTAAGCCAGTTTTGGTTTTGTTGGATTCTTTAATTTTTATAAAGTTATACGATAATGTGATATTAGTAATATTTTTGTCCAGATCGCTATCAACAAAGAAGCGTACGGGCATTTCGACTGGAATTTTTGGTTTAAATTCTTGATTTTTAAAACAAAAGCACTCGAGTTTTTTTAAATGAGATGCTGCTTGGCCTGGCGCGACACTGGGTACGGCTTGACCAATAATGGTCTCGTCAGAGCGGTTCTCTGCGTAATAAGTAATGGTGTATATTTTCCCAGGGGTGATATCCATTGTTTTTGTCATGGGATGAAATTTGACAGGAAAACCAGGGGCTGTTGCGGATAAAAAATCAATGGTAATCGTTCTTGAATGATCAACTGTTCCTATTATTTTTCCATCATAGATATTGCTGCTGGTACGACCATTTAAACCTGTGATGTCACAAAATGTGTCATAGAGAGGAACAAGTGCGAAAGCAAAGGCAAACATCGCAAAAGGAACGAGACCTAATTTGATCCAGAAGCCTTTGCTGATGGCTTGCCTATGCTTTGAAGTATTCATAACAGATGATTATTGGCTCATGTAAATGGTGAAGGAAAAAATAGCAAAGGCGATAGCACCTACAATAAGGGCTGTCGTTCTTGCGCCTTTGCGCTGTTTGGCTAATAATTCGTCTTCAGTTAACGACATAGTCAGTGTTGTTCATCTTGGTGAATATGACTTGATTCTGCAAGAATCAACTCCTTTGTGGGTGGCGTATCAAAGGTGTGATAAGGAGCAGGTGTAGGGATTGTCCATTCTAGACCTTTTGCACTATCCCAAACACGATCTTCTTTTACGGGTTCACCGTTACGAATACAATCAACAATAATATAAGTTAACAGAATGAATGATGCACCGAATGCAAATCCGCCAATACTAGAAATCATATTAAAATCAGCGAACTGCAAAGAATAATCAGGAATACGGCGAGGCATGCCTGCAAGTCCTAAGAAATGCTGAGGAAAGAATAAAACATTTACGGAAATTACTGCCCACCAAAAATGAATCTTAGCGAGTTTCTCGTTATACATACGACCACACCATTTAGGCAACCAGTAGAAGACAGCTGCAATGATCGAGAATAGGGCGCCTGTTACTAATACATAATGGAAGTGAGCGACAACAAAATAAGTGTCGTGATATTGAATATCAGCTGGGGCAATACCAAGCATTAATCCAGAAAAGCCACCAATGGTAAACAAGATAACAAAAGCAACGGCCCACAACATGGGTGTTTCAAATGA
>CAZWEA010000208.1:0-3857 GCA_964632635.1 uncultured Cocleimonas sp.
TAAAAGATACCACACTGGTCTCGATTATTGGCTTATTCGATATTTTAGGTATGTTAACCACCATTAGCAGGGATTTACCATGGATCGGTTTGCACAAAGAACCCCTATTATTTGGAGCTATGATATTTTTTATACTTTGCGCTCTAATGTCAAAATACAGTCGCCACTTGGAAGCGAAATTAGCTACTGGCCATAAAACTTAGTACAAACTGCTTGGTTCACACAACCTAAGGAATAAAATGAATTCAAATACAAAACAAAAAGACGATACTGTAAACGAACAACTAGTATCAGCTGCTTCCTCTGAAGTTATCATTGATCTTAACCAAGTTAACAAATGGTACGATGATTTCCATGTTCTAAAGGATATTGACCTAGAGGTTCATAAGGGGGAACGAATTGTTGTTTGTGGGCCCTCTGGCTCAGGGAAGTCGACTCTCATTCGCTGCATTAACAAACTTGAGGAGCACCAAGAAGGTAGTATTGTGGTTGATGGTGTTTTACTCGATAAAAATCTTAAGAACATTGATCACATCCGTACAGAAGTTGGTATGGTATTTCAAAACTTTAACTTGTTCCCTCATCTTACTATTCTAGAGAATTTAACAATAGGTCCTATCTGGGTTCGAAAAATGCCTAAACTAGAGGCAGAAAAGACGGCGATGATGTATTTGGAGCGCGTTAAGATTCCAGAACAAGCAGACAAGAAACCAGGGCAACTTTCTGGGGGTCAGCAACAACGCGTCGCGATTGCACGCTCTTTGTGTATGAACCCCAAAATCATGTTATTTGATGAACCCACTTCTGCTCTTGACCCTGAGATGATCAAAGAGGTATTGGACGTAATGGTTGAGTTGGCAGAAACAGGCATGACAATGATTGTGGTAACCCATGAGATGGGCTTTGCTAAAACCATTGCAGACCGTGTGATTTTTATGGATGCAGGAGAAATAGTTGAAGAAAATGAGCCCAATAATTTCTTCAATAATCCACAACATGAACGCACTAAGCTATTTTTAAGCCAGATACTTTAACTCTTTAATTAGCACTTTTTTCACTCTTTCAGGCGAGAGGACTAATGAAAAAAAATATACTTTTCATAACGGTTGATCAATGGAGAGGCGATTGCTTATCTGCTGTAGGGCATCCTCTCCTCAAGACACCAAATCTTGATGCGCTGGCAAATGATGGTGTTCTTTTCAAACAACATTATGCCCAAGCTACCCCCTGCGGGCCAGCTCGTGCGAGCCTTTATACGGGCTTGTATATGCATAACCATCGCTCTTTACTCAACGGGATGCCACTGGATGCCCGACATACCAATATGGCTATAGAAGCACGTAAAATGGGGTATAAGCCAGCATTGTTTGGTTATACAGATACTTGTCTAGATCCACGCCAATTTTCACATCAAGATTACACACTACAAACTTATGAAAGTCCTTTACCTGGTTTTTATCCTGTTTGTCATGTGGATAGCATTGGCAAAAACTGGCTCGCTGATCTTAAAGAAAAAGGTTATCAGTTTGATAGCGCGAAAGATATGCTTAGACCAGCCCCCGAAATACTTGGAATTGAAAATAAAGGCAAAACCTTCGCCCCTGCCAAATTTAAAGCTGAAGACAGTAGAGCAGCCTTTCTCGTTGGAGAAGCCATTAAATACCTTTCTGTGCGCCAAGATAAACCGTGGTTTGTACATATGTCGTTTCTCTCTCCACACCCACCTTACATTGCTCCTGAGCCTTTTCATGAACAATATAATGCGGATGATATGCCACTTCCTAATCGTCACAAAACACCACAGAAAGAGGCCTCACTGCACCCTTGGATTGAATACTATATTTTCAAGCAATCAGGGACTAATTACACGGATGGTGCTCTTGCTTGTGACAATATTTCACTTTCTGATAAAGAGCTGTGTCAAATCAAAGCAACTTACTTAGGAATGATGTCAGAACTAGATTCACAAATTGGTAAATTAATTCATTATCTCAAAGAGATTAATGCCTACGACAATACCCTTATCATCTTCACTTCAGATCACGGAGATATGCAGGGTGATCACTGGATGCTATCAAAGCCAGGCCCTTTTGATCAAGCATTCCATATTCCTCTTATTGTACGTGACCCTTCATCAGAAGCGGATAAATCACGAGGCTCTCAAGTCGAAGCATTCACAGAAAGCATCGATATTATGCCCACCATTCTGGATGTGATTGGTCAAGATATCCCCGTTCAATGCGATGGTTATTCTCTGTTACCGTTTAGCCGTGATCAACAGCCAAAAACTTGGCGACAGGAATATCATGCCGAATTCGATTTAAGAAGCCCTTACAACTCTAGTGATAAGGTTCCATTTGGTTTGGAGCAAGCAAAATGCATGGTTAATATTATTCGTGGTGAAAGATATAAGTACGTTCATTTTTCTGGGCTACCCCCATTATTCTTTGATCTTAAAGATGACCCGCACGAATACATTAATAGATATAACGATCCAGACTATCAATCAAGAGTACTTGAATATGCTGAAAAAATGCTGACTTGGCGCATGGAGCATGATGAAGCTGCGCTAACAGATATACATTTGGGTGATGAATAATTGGTGGAATAAAAAATGAAAGCATTAGTAAAGAAGCATGCAAAACAAGGTCTGTGGTTGGACGAAGTTTCAAAACCAAAAGTGGGCAATAATGATGTCCTGATTAAAATCCAAAAGACAGCAATCTGTGGCACGGATATTCATATCTACAACTGGGATGAATGGGCACAAAAAAACATACCTACGCCCATGACTACCGGTCATGAATTTGCTGGCATTATAGTAGAACTTGGTCTAAACGTAACCGACTTGGAGATTGGGGATATTGTATCTGGTGAAGGTCATATCGTTTGTGACCGCTGTCGAAACTGCCTAGCTGGTCGTCGTCACCTTTGCCCTAATACCGTTGGTGTGGGTGTTAATCGCACGGGTAGTTTTGCAGAATATTTAGCTATCCCTTCTAAGAATGTATTTAAGCCCAGCCGTGAAATATCAACGGATTTGCTCGCTTGTTTTGATCCTTATGGCAATGCAGTACACACAGCACTATCCTTTAATATGGTAGGAGAAGACGTGTTAATCACGGGTGCAGGGCCTATTGGCATTATGGCTGCAATGGTTGCCGAACATTGTGGCGCACGTAGTATTGTCATTACGGATATTAATGACTATCGCCTTGAGTTAGTTGATAAAATTGTCCCTAGAGCCATCACCGTTAATGTAGAAAAAACCACAATCACTCGTGAATTTATGCATGACATTGGTCTAAATGAAGGTTTTGATGTGGGGTTGGAGATGTCAGGATCCCCCCATGCTTTTGCTAGTATGCTGGATGTGATGATTAATGGTGGCAACATTGCAATGTTAGCCATTATGCCTGCTGGATCAGGTATTGACTGGGATCAGGTAGTCTTTAAAGGACTAACGATTAAAGGTATTTATGGACGAGAAATTTATGAAACATGGTACAAAGCCTCAATGATGGTGCAAACAGGCTTGCCTCTGGATAAAATTATAACGCACCGTTATCACTATACTGATTTTCAAAAAGGCTTTGATGTGATGCGCTCTGGACAATCTGGCAAAGTGATATTGGATTGGAGTGAACTCTCATGAGCTTTGCAAAATACAAAGAGGCTTTTACACAAGACTTAGCAGAGATTAAAGATTCTGGATTATGGAAAACTGAACGAATCATTGCCAGTGACCAAAAAAATAATATAGTGCTAGATGACGGCAGTGAAGTAATCAATATGTGCGCCAATAACTATCTAGGATTGGCGAATAACCCTGAGGTCATTCAAGCGGCAAAAGACAG
>CAZWEA010000209.1:0-3851 GCA_964632635.1 uncultured Cocleimonas sp.
ATTGATGATGCAGGTAAAGCTTTCGATTTAATTACTGGAAAAACTAACGAACGATCAACAGCAGTATTATTGAATTACCCGTTAGTCACACCACCTCCAACTAAAGGTGAACATATCCGCCTTGTCGCAGATAGAAAAGTTAGTGATGACATAATCCAATGTAGTATCATTGGCGCTGGTAGTTATGCAGCCAATGAATTTCTCCCATTATTAGCAAAACATAATAACATTAATCTACGTTATATTGCATCTGCAACCGGAGTCAAAGCCACAGCCCTTGGAAAAAAATATCAATTTGAGGAATGCACATCAAATTGCCAAGCTATCATAGAAGATGACAATACTGATTGTGTTTTTATACTAACACGGCATGATACACATGCAGCATTGGCTTCAGCTGCCTTACGATCAGGCAAACATGTCTTTGTGGAAAAACCTTTGGCATTGACTCACGAAGAACTTGACGAAGTAATTGCAGCACAACAAGAATCAGGTTGCCAGCTAATGGTTGGGTTTAACCGAAGATACGCTCCACTAGCTATAAAAATGAAAGCTTATTTTGGAAATAGAGCTCAACCAGCCTCTATCAGTTATTGTGCTAATGTCGGGTATCGTCCACCAGAACACTGGTTACATGACCCAAAACAAGGCGGTGGTGTTGTTCTGGGCGAAGCCTGCCATCATATTGATTTTTGTAACTGGTTTGTTGGATCGGCACCAAATGATGTGCAAATAAAAAAACTTGAAAGTAACAACGGTGATCTTATCCCAGAAGATAATGTGCATATTACATTAAGTTATCCCGATGGTTCATTGGCTCATATCGCTTATCTTTCAAATGGCAGTAAAGCATTTACCTCTGAACGAGTAGAGGTATTCTGTGATAACCGCGTAGCAACCTTGAAAGATTTTAGAAAGTTAGAAACAACAAAGGGACTGAGCATTAAAACAGAGCGGCTTTGGTTGCAAAGTAATAAAGGCCATGAAAGACAAATCAGTGCATTTCTTGATGCTGTGAGTGGTAAAAGTATACCTTCAGATACTCAAAGTTATTTCGATTCATCAAGAGTTTCAATTGATGCTGCAAAAAAACTCTGACCCTACAGCCACAACCAATCAAAATTATAGAAGGCGATAAAACTATTCTTAATCAATCTGAATACAATGATGGCTAGATAACGCCTGCTTGGGATAATGGAGGAATTAAATACTTCCAATCCAAGAAAACACACAAACCCAGAGAGATAAAAAATTCCACATTAAATAGATCATTAGTTTTTTTAAAAAACTCCCGCATGCTCAGTACTGGTAGTAGTTTATCAAAAAGGAAGGTTTTCCAGCAAATCAATAAAGTTAACAATATGATAAATGAAACAATTAGTTTAATTAAAAACGATACCACTCGACTACTTCTATATATATTTAACATATCTCTGTAATGATCCATCTAGAAAAACTCAATACATTTAATGAAAATAATAAATTTGTATAGTTCTTTCGATACAATGCACGGAGCGACCAAATGGGCGATGTCTTTTGCAACAGAGCTAGTAAATCAGGGGCATGATAGTCAAATTATTTGTTCTCGATTTGAGATAGATAAACCATACTGGCTTCAGGCCAAAATCATTTCTTCAAAAAGAAGTCTGAAACCAACTAACCGCTTGTTAAAAGTATTGGCAAATTACTTAAATATGCTTCCCCTTTTTTGGCTAGTGCCTAGAGATAGTAATGTAATTATTTTTCATGCAGAAGCAAGCACGGCATTACTACCTTTTTTACGCTTGCGTTGCCCAAGTGCAAAGCTAGTATATTATTGTTATCAACCACCTAGGGAGGCTTATGATCTCTGGCCTTTAGTAAAAAAAGACTATTCTTTATTAATACAGTTTTTTTTAACACTAATATTACCTATTTATCGAATGATCGATCGATTTTTGATAAAGTGGGCGGACATGGTTCTAGTGTGGAGTGATGAGTATGAAGAATACGTGAAAAATATTTACGGCATAAACTGCATTGAGCAGTTGCCCGCATGTGTAGATTTTAACGTCTTTACTAAGCATGATGAAAAAATTGTAAACCGTCTGACAGATCAGTTTGAAAGCGCAGATAAAATTATTTTAATGAATGCTACTTTGACGCGTAAAAAACGTGTGGACTTGCTGGTTAGGGTATTGGCTGAACTAAAAAATAATGATCGTAATATACATGCCCTGATTATTGGTGAGGGCTGTCTAAAGGATGAGTTGCTGGAGCTGGCAAGTTCCCTTGGCGTCAGTGATCGTTTTCATCTGTTGGGGTATGTGACTCAAGAGGAGTTACCTTGTTACTATTTCGTTTCTGATGTGTTGTTTTATCTGGAACCTCAGGGGGCCTGGTCATTATCTATTATAGAGGCTGGGGCCTCAGGAATACCAGTAATTGTAGCACCCGGCGGTTCAATGAAAACTTTGGTCAAGGACTGGGAGACCGGCATCATATTGCCAGAAGCGGCAGATGCAATGGAGATTGCAAATAAGACTCTGGCTTTGTTGGATGATGAACTAATTTGTAGCGACATGGGGAATAATAACCGAAACTATCTCATGCAGTTTTCCCTTGAAAATGCTATTAAACAATTTTTACGTATGGTTGAATAAATAATGCTGCAAAGATATAAAAACTTACTAACGCTTATTATTTTCATACTGGCTGCAGTTTTTATTTGGTTTAATGTTGAAGAATTTCTAATTTTAAAAAATCTTCGCGTAGTAGATATTGCAAGTATCAGTGCTACGTTGCTGCTTTTCTTCGTGGCAAGTGGAGTAACTTTTTACTTGCTGCTTAACCTTGTCGGCGTTCGTCTTCGCAACCTGGAAGTGGTCGGACTTTCATTTCTGACCAACATGGTGAATTACTTAGCACCCTTGCGTCCTGGTGCTGCGATTAAAGCAATGTATTTAAAGTCTGTGAAGGAATTGGACTATAGTCGTTTTACATCAGTTTTTGCGGCCAATGCTTTTCTGGTTCTAGCAACTACTAGCGGATTTGCAATGATGCTATTAGGTTTTAATTGGTATTCTTATGGTTTATTACCCTGGGAGCTGCTACTGGTAAGTCTGGTATTTTTCACCCTTTCCATGATTCCATTTACAGTCAAGAGTCTTTCTTGGATAAAAATCGAAGGTAAAGGAAATATTCCCAATACCATTAATAATGCGATTGAAGGTTTTGAACAAATCAGAGGGCAGAAATTAGGCATTGCGCTAGTATGTGGCTCTGTCATCTTTCAATTTATGGTATCTGGTGTGTTGATGCTGCTGGTATATAAATCTATCGGAATTGAATTAAGCTATCAAATGGCTCTTATGCTGGGTGTTTTTACGGCACTAGCGAATTTGTTTACCATAACGCCCAATAATATGGGAGTACAGGAAGCTGTTATGGGATATCTGGTAATGGTTATGGGCGGTGACTTTAATCAGGGTTTTGTTGGTGCAGCCATATTGAGAGCTATTCATCTTGCGTTGACATTTTCAGTGGGTTCGTTGCTGGTGCAACGCATGCTGATGAAAGCAAACCTGAAATTTAAACAGGTGCTACCTAGTTAAACTAAAAAAAGTTGAACTATAAAATAGACTGATTCCATTTTACCATGTCCTTTATTTCCTGTTCAACATTAACCCCTGGTTTCCCAGAGCTAATTTCAAATACTTTAAATTATTTCATTCAACCGCGTTGCTTTCTGTATACTCAAAATACTATTGGAAAGCATCAAAGTTATAAATGTAAAAACTTCACTGTTCAAAAAAATACCTGATTAGAAAGGATCGTCAGCCAAACGCTGAGGATGCTTTAAAATCCAACCT
>CAZWEA010000210.1:0-3732 GCA_964632635.1 uncultured Cocleimonas sp.
TCTTGGACGATTACGATTTGACCGGTTGATTCATCGCTTTGGTGGACTTCAATATTGCTGATTGCATTGAGTGCGGCAATGCCTTCATTGATTTTTTGAGGGGGAACGGCAACAACAATGCCTGATAAGTTCATAAGCTTTCCTTTTCTTACTTATTGATGAATATAAAGGCAAATAGAGGGTACTTGACTAGATATAAAGGGACATTTACTAATAGATAGACTATCGAAAGTTAACAGAAAAAAAACTAACCCATGTTAATTATTATTTAAATTATATTAACTGATTAATTAAATGGAAATTCTAAGTGCTAATAGATAGCATCAAACACCAACCATTATATCCTCAAGCTCAGGAAGGCTGATTTTAGCGACTTTTGCTAAAGCCTCTTTATCAGATACCCATAAACAGCGGTTTTTACACTCTATCAGACCTTGACCTCTTAGTGACTGAAACACTCTATTGACATGTATAGAAGTTAGCCCTAGAGCATCAGCAACATCTTCCTGAGTAATTGGAAAAGGAACGCACTGCGCATCTCCTAAAAGAGAAAGCTCTCTTACATACAAACTTAGAAGTAAAAAAGCCACTTTCGTTTCTGCTGCGTGACTTGCAATTGATGTTAGAGCTGCATGACAACGTTGAGTTGTCGTATCTGTAACGGCACTTATAGCAAATGCCAGTTCTGGCATTTGCATAATAGTTTCTTGAAAACGATCAATAGGAAAAGCGCAGAGTGTGACGTCAGAAGCCGCAACTGCCGAGTGATCCAGTGTTCTTCTAGAGCCTACTTTGTAACATAAGAAATCCCCTGGTAATGCAAATTTTAAAATTTGCCTGTCACCATTTTCCAAATTCTTAAATAAAGTAACCCAGCCAGAATACACTGTAAATGCTTTCTCAGCTGTATCCCCCTCAAGGTATAGGTACTCCCCTGCTTCATAGTTAAGCTGAGATGACCTAAGACCTCTCGCCGTATCAAGTTGATTATTCTCAAATTCACCGAATAATGCATTCGCTCGAATAGCACAATCAGTACATTTTGGTAAATTTTTCGTATTAGTTTTCATTCTTAAAGGGGATCTCAACACTGAAGGGTCATACTGCATTGAGAGTTATCTCAAAACAGTATAGTCATTTGAAAAGTTAACATAGATTATAGTAAAGAAAACCACCTTTCGCAGATAAACCCTTACAAAACATACGGTGAAGCTTGTTGAAACTCACTTATTTTGATGATTCTAGCGTAACCATTTTTTCCATCTGAGGCGCAAGCTCTGAGGTGATTCCTTTAACAGTATCACCAAATACAGTACCCAGTAATCCCATATTCATTATCGAAATATAGGTTTTACCATCACTCTTCTCATAAAAAGCTATGCTACATGGCATCATAACGGAAATTCTTTTTAGTTCATCATGAATTAGAATATCTGCAGCTGCCTTAGGCTCACACATACCGATAACAGTATTGGGACCTACGTCTATCTTTACTACTTTCTTCAGGTTTTTCTGAAAATTAATTTTCCATTTACTAGGTACCTTCCATCCCGCCCCTTTAGCATTAGTAATCACTTTCTCAATAGACTCTTCAAAAGCATAAGGACTAGGATACTCCTTTATCATTAAGTCAGGGAGCATTTTGACGCCTATTGCAGCTGCAGCAACTGCCCCTAGAATGAAGGAAATTAAGATAGTTAAAAACTTAGACATAATTATTTCTCGAATGATTGATAACCGATAATATCAAGCAGAAATTAAGAGAGACTTAACATAGGTTAGTTTTATTCCCTCTCCCTTCTTCTTAAGGGATCTCTGATCAAGTCGATTATAATTTAGCGCAGAAAAAATAATTAGACTTAAGGGAACCTTTAAGGGTGACTACTAATCATATCTGGGCTAAATTCTGCAATGCTACACAACTTTTCCACATTCAGAATTGTTAATCTTTTTTTATTACAATAAATCAGTTTATCCTTCGTCAAATCTTTAATAACACGATTAACATGAATATTAGTCAAACCAACAGCATCACCTAAATCTCCTTGGGTAATTGGAAATTCAATAGTGTTCGTTGCCGCATCATAACTATCCTTTAGCTGCAACTGAACGCGGTAATATAGCTCCAACAAAACAAATGCAACACTTTCCTTAGCTGATTTTCTACCTGCAGCCATCAGATGATTCTGACAAATTGACATATCCCGTGATTCCATGTTGACTAACCTTATTGCAAGCTCTGAATTAGCTTTTAACATTTCATTTAACTTTTCACGAGGAAAAGCACAAAGCACAGATTCAGTGATGGCACTCGCTGAGTGGACAACTGCACCTTTAGCATTTGTTTGGTACCCAATCAAATCACCCGGCAATAAAAAACGCAGTATTTGACGCTTACCATTATTACTTACAGTTTTATAGATTACCCCCCAACCACTAAAAAGAGTGTATACAAAATCGTGTTTATCACCCTCTTTAAAAATATTTGTTCTTACAGGAATTAAAATCTGACTGCTTCGAAAAACTTGCACTTCATCCGACCGTTTTCCAGAAATATCTTGAAACAATGACAGCTTACGAATACTGCATTGTCTACATTCTGTATGTGGTAGATCTAACATCACAGGGACTTGTAAGTTCATTTTTCACTCGATTATTTATCAGTTAATGACCGCGCACGAATGAAAAAACGTGCCACGAACCCCAATCATAAGCAAATAGCTAAAAAAAAAATTAACATGAATCAAGTATGGGTATTTTAATAAAAAATTACACTTACTCTGAGTTTAGTCGCAAATAGTTAACATAGGTTAACTATTTGAAACGAATAAAGTTTTTTTCTTATTAAGCTAATCTAAGTTAAGAAGGGCCACAGTAACTGGGAATAAGCTAAGCAATAGATCATCGATAAAACCTAAGGAACTTTCTTTGATCAACATCTTCCCGCTAGGGAGTCATCAACAAAAATAAGGAGAACTATTGCCATGAAAACAAAAACCACATGGAAGTTAGTTATTGCAGCATTGGCAATGACATTTTCCAGCTTAAGCTTTGCAGCAGTCAAAGCCCCCCCGCCGGAAATGTCTGAAGAAACCAAACAATGTGTAGCGTGTCACAAGAAAAACAACCCGGGAATAACTCAACAATGGGGCGCAAGTAAGCATTATCGCGCTAAAGTAGGTTGTTATGAGTGTCACCAAGCTGATGAAGGCGATGTTGATGCTTTCATACACGATGATAAAAAAGTAAAGAAGCATATTTCAATTATTGTTTCACCAAAAGATTGTGCTAACTGTCATGAAAAAGAAGTTAAACAGAATGCTGAGTCGCATCACGTTAAAGCGGGTACGATATTGCAATCTCTTGATAACTTGCTAGCAGAAGTAGTTGAAGGTAACAGTGATTTTGTTACGCCAGGCTTTCCTAATGGTACCTCAGCGGCAGCAGTTAATGGTTGTTGGCAGTGTCATGGTTCAAAAGTTATCGTGCTTGAAGATGGTGCATTAGACCCAGCTACATGGCCTAACACGGGTATTGGTCGTTTCAATCCAGATGGATCGGAAGGTGCTTGTACAGCTTGTCACTCTCGTCATATGTTCTCAGTAAAACAAGCGCGTGAACCTAGAACATGTGGTAAGTGTCATATGGGACCAGATCATCCTCAGAAAGAGTTATATGAGGAGTCTAAGCATGGTATTCAGTTTGCTTCACATGAGCAAGAGATGAACCTTG
>CAZWEA010000211.1:0-3709 GCA_964632635.1 uncultured Cocleimonas sp.
CAGGCGATGATTTTCCTCAGATAGAAAATGATCGTAGTGTTTTAATCAATGATGAAGTCTACTATATGCATGATGGGAAATTTTGGCTACAAGACTGGCAGGCTAATAAAGCTGTTGTAGGGCCTAAATAACCAATGAATAGTTAAATGGCACCCCCGTCTTATTTCGACAATTGTTAAAATAAGGCGGGGGTGCCATCTCATTATTAACCCTCAACATTAACCCTCAACATTAACCCTCAACACTGTGATAAACATTTTGCACATCATCATTATCATTAAGCAACTCTAATAATTTTTCAAACATTTCAATATCTTCATCAGTTTCTAAGGTTACTGTATTTTGAGCTAGGTATTGAATTTCATCGACTTCAAACTCAACATCCTTAAACGCCTTTTGAAGCGCTTGTTTCGCTTTAGAGTAGTCTGTTGTTGGTGCAAATACTGAGATACTGCCATCTTCATTTTCAATGTCTGTTACATCTACGTCTGCTTCCATTAGAGCATCTAAAGCAGCTTCTTCATCATCTCCTTTAAACACAAAAATAGCGAGATGATCAAACAAGTGTTTGACGGTTCCTGGTGTGCCTATTTTACTTTTAGATTTTGTAAAGCACTGGCGCACATCACCAAAGGTTCGATTAGGGTTATCTGTTAAACACTCAACGAGTACCATACAACCACTCGGCCCAAAACCTTCATAGAGAGCAGGGGAGAAGTCTTCACCACCACCACCTTTTGCTTTGTCGATTGCTTTATCTATTACATGAGTAGGAACTTGATCTTTTTTTGCGCGATCAATAAGACTTCTTAAAGAGAGGTTTCCCTCAGGATCAGTGCCACTTGCCTTTGCGCAAACATAGATTTCGCGCCCATATTTACTGTAAACCTTCGCTTTCATATCGGAGGTTTTAGCCATAGATTCTTTACGGTTTTGGTAAGCTCGACCCATTATGTATTCCTGATTAGCGTCTTTTATTTGATGCAGGAATATAGCATGCTTATTATTAGTATAACAACTTAGTCAAGTTCTACAGGTACTAAAATTGATAGTTCAGGGCGAGTTGAATGTCACTTTCTGCAAATTGTGGAATGGTAACAAAATCGTCTTTTTTAGCAAGACTGATTCTTTGACTGATCCATTTATCTTTCCAGTGTTTCATAAACTTATTGGCAGCACGTTTATCTCCCATAGTTCTAAGTGATTTGTACGTGAATGGAGAATTATTTGCCATATTCTTTTTGATGGCTTTAGGTAGTTTTTTCTTACCTGCACTTGCAGCAATAATAATATTTAGACCGGATGCTCCTTGTTGGTGAATTAAGTATTTTTGATAATCTTGTAAATTTCTGTGTCCATGTTTTTCAAGGCGCTTTTCATTAAGTGCTAATAATTGTTTGCTCATTTCTAAAGATTTAGAAAAGTTCAAACGGTCTTTTCTGCATTGTAATTTTTTACAACCAATATCTTTAAGCGCTCTTACTGTGAGTTGATGATGACCACAGGGAGCAGTAGTCCATGCACAGTTTTTGGATTTGTTCCGTTTTCTGAAAAGTAATTTGCCTTGATTAGATTCTATTGAGTATACGATATCCCAATAGTCTGAGGTATTCGAGTCGAAGGTTTTTGCATCTATCGGATTAAAATGAAAAGTTTCTAATTGTGTTACTTCATCCATATCTATATCTATATAAGTCACACTATTAGTATTACTAATATTTTCAGTACGCATGGCAATATAAGTTTTTGTCAGTGGGATACTAGACTTTTCGAAATCTTCTGAATAAGTTGAGTATCGTTGCTCAGTTTCCAATGGGGTAAACATTATGATGAGCAGTGCTATAACAAAGAGTAACGAAAGTAATATGTAATTTCTCATGAATCTAATCTGTTTGAATAATATTTTGGTGTTTAGATATTTTATGAGAAATTTGCTGAAATAGGGTTACCGTTGAATCGAGAGTTTATTACCATTCAAGGCTTCTTCAGTCATTTTATACCGTTTATTAGTATGTAGTTATATACTGAAGCATTTACAGGAGTCAGATGATCAAAAAAACTCTAATTAAGTCCCATAATATTCACTCGTCGGATAGTTGTTATATGTCATTGGTAAGGTAGATGGATATATGTGATAATATTGTGGTTTTTTAAAATCTCATATTTCAGGAGTTTGCAATGGGTACTTTCGTACTGGGTGTTTTAGTTGGATGGTTAGCTGAGTGGTTGTTCTTTAATTTTTGGGTTAAAGATGGACCGAAAGATTCAGGTACTATGATGAAGGTTGTAGAGGCAAAAACGGATGAAATTCGTAAGCTAAAACAAGAATTAAAAGATCTTAAAGCAAGTAATGAGAATACTACGGAGAATACGGTTGCGCTTAAAAAAGCAGTCAGTCCAACGAAGTCTGCCCCTAAAGTGAAATCAACAACGACTAAAACAACAAAAGCAGCACCTAAAAAGAAGGCATCAGCTAAAAAGCCAGCAGCGAAGAAAACAACTGCGGTAAAAACAACAGCAAAAAAAGCACCTGCTAAGAAAGCAACTAAGGCCGCTCCTAAGAAAGCAGCAGCGAAGAAAGCACCAGTAAAAAAGGCCGCAGCGCCTAAAGCCGCTTCAAAAAAATCGGCACTAAAAAAAAGCTAAGCGGTGATGATCTAACTAAAATCACGGGTATTGGTCCTAGCATGGTTGGTACGCTTAAGGAGTTAGGAATTGATAGCTATAAAAAGCTAGCAGAGACTAATGATGATATTTTACGTGATATGTTAGAGTCATCAGGAGCACGCTTAAATAATAATAAAGAAGCAATGGATACTTGGAATGAACAAGCTGAATTGGCTGACAAAGGTGATTTAGCTGGGCTTAAAAAATTACAGGATTCACTTAATAATTAATATTTGTGTGATGGTTTTCTCTCTTCGAAAGAAGAGGGGAGCTTATTAGATGCTAATGAGTATTTAGTTTAGCTAATTCTTCGAGAATCATATTTACCAAACCTATCCCTTGAGCGCCCATCCCTTGCGACAGTACATCTGGGTCTCTTTCTCCATCGAGTAGATTTTTAATAATGGCCGCAAGTCGCGCCATATCCCCACCAGCCCCACTCATTTGTTCTGCCATATTTGATAGTAAGGTTAGTGCTTGTGCATCACCATGACTTGCTTGGTACACCATATGCGCAATTCCAGGGGCAGCCATTGTAGGGTTAGCGCTACTTTGTGTAGGATCAGGAAGTGTAGAAGGGTCTTGTATGCCTTTTAAAATTGCCTCGATGATAATTGCATCTTCTTCATCCAGACCTTTAAGTAACATCTCAGATCGTTCACCATCAAGTATTTTGTAAATATGTAATACTAGGTTTTCCCAACCATTCTCAGCACTGGCTTTAAGTACCTGATTAAGTTGCGGGCGCATTTGTATGTTTTGATTGGTCTGCACGACCATATTAATCAGGCTAGCGTGTACTTGTATTACTTGTTCATATTGTTCGGGTAAGCGGCTCATATTTGTAATAAAAAAGCATCAGCTTGTCGTTGCAACTTTCCTCTTTCGAGTATGAATTTCCAGCGATTTCCGCCAGCTTGTCGCCACAATAAACCAGCACGAATGCCCGCTAGCAATAAAGCACGAATTTTAGCTGCATTTTTAGGATTTGCAAGGTGGGTTTGATCACCTTTAACCATGATTTTAGGGCCAATTTCACTAA
>CAZWEA010000212.1:0-3680 GCA_964632635.1 uncultured Cocleimonas sp.
GCCAACGGCACTCTACCTTTAATGAAAATGTATTATCACTAAAAGAATTACATAATCTTTCAAATGATTATAAGGCAATGTTATCAAATAAAGGATTTTCTGTATTAACTGCTCTACAAAAACTTGATGGAACACAGGATATAACCAGTATTGTTGCACATCTACTAAAAAAACATCCTCAACTATTTAATAATCATTTACAAGCCGAACATTTCATAAAAAAACTGCTACAGAGATATGCGTAGATGTATCAAATATTTAATATCGCACTTGAAAGCGATATGGTTATTCCAGAGTTACCAGAGGTTGAAACTTCCGAAACCGTTATTAAGTTCAGCGCTGGTCTTGATAAAAAAGGGGATTTAAATGACCCAGATTGGTTCTATCATTGGGAATCTCCTGGAGGAAGCGTTTACACTTCATGCGCCAAGTGTGAAGATGGCTATATTCTGAGGTTTCCAAATCTGGCAGATTTTATCATCTCTTATGCTTTTGATCACATATACTATTTCGCTGAATCAACAACACCCGATGATACAATTCGTCATTTACTTCTCGATCATGTTATTCCAAGAATACTCGGCCAACAAGGAAAACTCGTCCTACATGCCAGTGCGGTCATTTTGCCGAACGGAAAGGCAATTGCATTTTTAGGTAACTCAGGGTGGGGAAAGTCAACGATTGCTTCAAGCTTTTATGATAAAGGAGCTAGCTTGATAACTGACGATTGCCTGCTAATTGAGCCAAATAATGGAATAATAGTTGGTATTCCTAATTATTATGGGCTAAGACTATTTAACGATTCGGCTAAAGCAATATTTCCATCTGAAAAAAAATTCTCAAGGATGGCTCATTACACTGAAAAAAAGCGACTGATCATGCCTAAACAAGAAACTGAAGAAATACCATCTAAAGTCAACATGGATGCATTCTTTTTTTTGAATGATCCTAGTATATTCAATGATGTTTATTCTGTAGAAATTGAGCCTATAAAAGCTATTAAAGTGTTTATGAAGTTAGTGGAAAAAATGTTTATTTTGGATGTTACAGAGACAACAAATATCACCCAACAATTTCAGAATAAAGGGAAGATAATTACTTCTGGTATAGATGCTTTTGAACTACATTATCTACGTAAACATTCAGCGTTGGATGCCGTACAAACTAGAATTAATAACTTATTCTAAAATGCATATTAATAATAAGTAGGGGATAGATATTGTCTAATATTTATCTCATATTGTGTGATTAGTTTGAGATTGCAAGTCTAGATGACAATGGAGAAATCGTATACTTCTTATAGTTGTGCGATTTTATTAATTTGATACTAAGCTTTCAGAACAGGCGCAATGTCACAGAATTGTGGGAATGTTTTATATCGCTTTGCTTTTTTCAAAAGATAAACTAAGCCAGAAGATGCGACATGCTCTTAGAGCAGGCATTCGAGCATTCGACCAAACTTTGGTGAAATTTTACAGGAAGGAAAAGTACCCACTGCATAGTCAGGCACCTGTTTTGACAGTCATCCACTGAAGAAAAACGCGTTAAAAATCAAGTTTACGCGATAAAGTTGGGTAGAAATCCACCAAAGACACTATCAATACTATCTCCGTATTGAGTTGATTGGCATTACTTGTAACCCATTGAAACACACATCGAATGTTTTATTTATTCAAGCATAGTTAAGCTATGAACCAAAAATACTTAGCTTTGAAACCTATAACCCAACGCTGAGTAACTATTTTCGAGGTTAATAGATAATGGCTAAACCATAGTTATTAACATCGCTATTATTACATAATCATACCACCGCCTTGCGAGCCTGACATGTCGCTAGTGCCACTGGCCATCCCTTTTGTTAATTCCCTCAAAGCACCTAAGTTCTTTAAAGATGGCGATGTATAAGTTTTTTTAAAATTTTGCTGTTTGTCTTTCTGTTTCATACTGATGTCTCAAAATTATTATGTTTAATCCATTCTGCCAAACAAACATCTTTCCAGATACCTAGTATACTAGATTTCCGATTATATCTTACTGCCCTTACAATTGCACTATTTCCTTTCAACAAAATTGAAAGATATTTCTGTTGACGCAACGATGCTAATAGTTGAAGCTCTATTATAGGTGTGAACTCTGCTTTATCATCACGTTTATAGATTAATTCAGGAAGATATGTCTTTAAGGCTTCACGCAGCACAATCTTGTCTTTTGCTCCATCAGTTTTTAACCACGATGGCAGGGAAAGCATAAATTCAACCACTCGTTTGTCAAAAAAAGGATGACGAAATTCAATATCAAACCGACCACTGGTAGCATTATGAGGATTGATGTCCATCCATTGCAGGTTATTCTCTCCACAGATGTAATATAAAGTTTTAGCCTGTGCGTAACAGACATGATTTCGCTTATTATTAGTCGACGAACAATAAGCTAAAGGAGAAAAGGCTGGGTTATTCACGGGCCTTCCCATCAACAAACGAGCTATTTTTTTAACCCATAAAGGTAAAAATGGAGAGATAAAATACGATGTAATTGTCCTCAAACCAAACGGATTTACTTTGTATTCATGAAAAAGCCGAGAAAAAGAGCCGGATCGCAGATAATCTGTTAGCCGATCGGGCATCCCTGACGCGACGTGATCACCTCCTTGTCCAGTCAAAATCACGCGGACATCACGTTTCTTTGCCTTTCTACACTCATCGGTATTCTCTAAAAATGAAAGATTTCCAGGCCAATCAGGGGAGATCTTATAGTAATTCGCTAGAGAATCCACATCTTGGTAATCGAGTTTATCGGCTTGAGTAATGATAGGTATTACATTCAATTTTTCAGTAATCGCCTGTATAAATTCACTTTCATCACAAACAAGATCACCGTAAATACTTGCAAATGCAGTAATATCTGGTTTATGTTTTACTGCTAGAGATAGAATCGTAGAAGAGTCCAAACCACCACTAATTTCACAACCTACTCCATATGCACAACGTAAACGCACCCTTGTTGCTTCTTCAATCAGAGAATGGAACGTGGACTTAGCTTCTTCAAGACTTATTGATTTGTTAATTAAAATTGACTCAGGAAACCAGTAACGTTGAATTTTTACATTCCCTTCTTGAAGTATAAGCGTATGGCCGGGAACAAGCCGTTTTATCTGTTCAAAAAAAGTAGCATCACGAGCTATTTTACTGCTCTCCAGAAAATGTTGAGTTTCGAGAATATTAAGCTTTTTTGTAATACCAGAAGATATAAAAAGAGCATTTATTTCTGAGGCGAAATAAAAGGCTTTTTCTGAATGTAAATAGTTAAAAGGCTTAATCCCCAGGTGGTCTCTTACACAAAATAGTTTTTTTTCTCTTTTATCCCATATAGCAAAAGAGAAATCACCAATTAAATAATCGACACAGTTATCTTGCCATACTTTATAAGCTGCCAAGATAATATCTGCATCGGTAATTATGGGTCTATTGTTTAGGTGCTCACCCAACAGCAGTAACAGTTCATCGCGATTATCGATACGTGCATCTGCTGTTAAAACCAAATCTTCAGTAGCATCTATTAGAGGTTGATTTTCATGTTTAGATTCAAGTGTTGTCCATAACTGCTTATGAACCATCCCAATACCACGACCACTCCATATATTCTGTGTGTCGCTGCCCCTATTTTTCATCGCGGAACACAAT
>CAZWEA010000213.1:0-3674 GCA_964632635.1 uncultured Cocleimonas sp.
TATGGGTAAAGAAAAAATGTAATTATAATATTTACACTCAATATGGCATAGACCCGTGATTTAAATCCCCATACCATCGCTATTTATATTCTCCAATTAATACACTGGTTTCGCAGCATAATACATAGACAAGTTATCATAGATCCCTTGAAACCCTTTTAAAGCTACCTGACTTAGTGAACCGCAAGGGCTTCGCCATTGCTTTATTTTTGTATCAAAGTAATGTGTCCATTCTGCCTGCCAACACTCACCTTTATTAACCATTTTTCCTGCTAAAGTTGAAACAACATCATAGCGCGAAGAGACATCTAATAATCGTTCTGAATATGCACTTAATATCTGTCTTATTGAAAGATTCAATTTTTCGTCCAAATCTTGTATCGGATATATTACCGGCAGCCCCTTTTGTTTGGATGCTTTGTTTAATGCTAAATCAAGTTTCCGCATCAAGCCTTTATCAAAAATTCTTTGTTTACCTTTATTTTCTACAACTAGCCAAACTAATGTCCTTGGTCTAATCTCATTCCAAATGCCATTTTTTCTATCACGCAAAGTTTTAACTAATAAATTTTCATTAAATAAAACGCGCAATGTTCTTGTGCTATCATTTTCTTTTTCACTTGTTCTTCCCATTGAAAATTGAAACTCGCTTACATAGTTTTTAGCATTTAACAACACTGTCTCAACCCTATTGTCTTTGTAAATATTCTTACCTGCCATTATTCGACCCAATACAACTTTAAGCGCTTGACGGATTGCTAAATTCTTATCTTGAGACCTTTCACTTTTAGCAACAACTTCAACCTCGTATAAACGCTTAACTTCTACAGCATACAAATTTTGACAAATTAACGTCAAAACTATAAATAAAATTTTTATTTGCACTCTTATATCCTTCACACAATAATCAAGATGTCTTGTACAATATGTTAGAAATAAGGATATATTCATCCTCATATCCTAATGACTATTTACATTCATCTACATCTATACGTAAGCATAGTAAAATTATCGGTAGTTGCAGTATTAACTTTAATCCAGAGAAGTCACATTGAGCGAACAAAACCAAGAAAGCCTTAATTATAAAGATGCCGGGGTTGATATTGAAGCAGGTAACGACCTAGTTGAACGTATCAAGCCCATTGCAGCTAAAACACGCAGACCTGGTGTGATGGCAGGACTTGGAGGGTTCGGCTCACTGTTTGAATTGCCATTAGATCGATATAAAAAACCCATTCTGGTCTCAGGCACTGATGGCGTGGGAACCAAGCTAAAGCTAGCTTTAGAGTTAGGCATACATGATACAGTCGGCATAGACCTTGTTGCCATGTGTGTGAATGATATTGTGGTACTAGGTGCCGAGCCACTTTTTTTCCTTGATTATTACGCAACCAGTAAGCTTGATGTAGAAACTGCCGCATCCGTTGTAAAAGGTATTGGTAAAGGGTGTGAACTTGCCGGAGCAGCCTTAGTAGGAGGAGAAACAGCCGAAATGCCAGGCATGTACTCCCAAGGTGATTACGATTTAGCTGGCTTTTGTGTAGGTATCGTAGAAAAAGACAAAATAATTGAAGGCTATCAGGTTAAGGCTGGTGATAAATTGATCGGTATTGCCTCATCGGGTCCGCATTCCAACGGTTTCTCCCTAATCCGAAAAATTATTGAAAAAAACAATACACCATTAGATATTTCCCTTAGTGGAGTATCACTTGGAAAAGCATTGCTTGAACCTACTCGAATCTATGTTAAATCTGTACTTACCTTGCTAGAGACTGTTCAAGTCCATGCATTAGCACATATTACAGGTGGAGGATTAACAGAAAACATACCCAGAGTACTACCAAACGCTCTTAATGCTGTTATTGATTTAACGAGCTGGGAATTTCCAAACATATTTCAGTGGCTACAACAACAAGGCAATATTACGCAAGCTGATATGCTGACTACATTCAATTGTGGTATTGGTATGATTGCCTGTGTAGATGCAAATGATGAATCTGAAACACTAGCTATTCTAAACCAGCAAGGCGAAACTGCTTTTACCCTAGGTAAAATTGTTAACTCATCTGGAAAACCCGAGGTTATTTATAATACTTAGGCAGCTCGCAATAAATAACCCAACCATCTTGCTTGCCTTATGGATTATCAATATCCCAATGCTGTCATACAGGTTTTTTGTAAAGCCCCGATAGCAGGACATGTAAAAACTCGTCTTATACCTGAATTAACAGCTATTCAGGCAGCAGAAGTCCACCAGAATTTAACCCGACAAACGCTAGAATTAGTCACCTCATCGCAGCTGTGTCCTATTCAATTATGCTGTACCCCCCGTCTTTCTCATCCTTTTTTCATAGAAATATGCCAAACCTATTCTTTAATAACGTCACTTCAATCATCAGGTGATTTAGGTAACCGTATGTATCAATCCCTTAATTCTTGTCTTGGAACGTTCAAACACGCATTACTAATAGGCTGCGACTGCGTATCCCTGACTCAGAAAGATTTAGCAAATGCCTTAAAAGCATTAACAACAGATCATGATATAGTTTTAGCACCAGCAGAAGATGGTGGTTATTGTTTAATAGGAATGAACTCACCGCAAGAAAATATTTTTACTGATATTTGCTGGGGAACTTCTAAAGTATTAAAACAGACTCGCTCAAAAATAAGAACGTCGGGATTAAATTGCCTGGAATTGAAAACTCAATGGGATGTAGATAATTATGCAGATTATTTGAGGTTTTTAAGGATTGAGCCCTAAAAAAGTAAAAAGCTGCTTAGCCCAAAAGTAGTTACAGAAGCTAAAAAATAAAGCACGCATTTATTTCATCAATTTGATTTCAGGACAATTAAAGAAACGACCCGTAATTGATACAAAAATATAATTATCGACGTTATTTTGTGCATATAACCAAAAATAACGGTAAAATTCTCATATTATTTTTAAAATGAGTTGATCGTATGGAATGCAACCTTTGTCATCAAACAATGTCACCATGGCTTAAAATGCCAATAGACCCAAAAAAAAAGAGCAAAAGTAGCTTTAGCTCATTCCAATTCTGCGATCAATGTTCTTTTGGCTCGATGTCTCCTTTACCTGCATTAAATGATATTCCAGAGTTTTATAACTTAGACTCCTATTACACCCAAAATTCTGGTCATATGCCTAATCTTGAAGATGGCTTCTTTGATAAAGTATTAACTAAACTTGCCTATTGGTTCGATGATGGAAAAGAATATAAGCCAAATGACTTAATTCCCAAATTAGAAAAAAATGATAAAGTATTAGATATTGGTGCTGGGGCTGGCTCAAAACTTATCGAATACAATTCATTCCAATGGAAAACTTTTGGAATAGAGCCTGATGAAGAAGCTGCATCACACAATCTCTCAAAGAAAATAAAGGTATACCAAGGCACGGCTGAGGATATTCCTAAAGAAATTAGTCAAGAAAGTTTTGATATGATTTCTCTGACCCATGTGCTTGAACATTGTTTAGACCCTAGTTCTGCCATTCAAAATATTCATTCTCTACTTAAGCCTAATGGTGTTTTTTGGTGCGAAGTGCCAAACAATGGATGTGAACATTTTAAACAACTCACTATTTGTTCAGAAATGTTTGATGCACCTAGACATATCCACTTTTTTGATGAAAAATCATTAACAAGCATTCT
>CAZWEA010000214.1:0-3657 GCA_964632635.1 uncultured Cocleimonas sp.
GGGTGCCATTTACATTATTTAGACTAATTGGATACAGCTTTCTTGTCAGGGTGCTACTCAAGAACTCAGGTCTTATGATCTAATCCAAAAGCATCATGTAAACTTCTAACAGCTAGCTCTAGATATTTTTCATCAACCACAACGGAGACTTTTATTTCTGAGGTTGAAATCAGCTGAATATTTATATTATCTTTAGCGAGTGACTCAAACATTTGTGTGGCAACACCAGCATGGGAGCGCATTCCACCACCAATAATCGAAACCTTGGCAATTTTATCATCTCCATTACAATCTTTTGCTCCCAGTTTTTCACCCGTCTCACAAAGTATTTCTTTCGCTTGTTTGTAATCATTACGATGAACTGTAAAAGTAAAATCCGTAGTGCCATCTTTGCCGATATTTTGCACTATCATATCAACTTCAATATTCGCAGCTGATATAGGCCCTAGAATTTTATGAGCAACGCCTGGCTGATCTGGTACACCTGTTACTGTCAATTGTGCTTCATCTCTATTAAATGCTATGCCACGAACCAATACTTCTTCCATTATGTCTTCCTCACGCGTTACCAGCGTACTTTTACCATTATCACCTTCATCAAAGCTGGATAATACTCTAATGGGCATATTGTATTTATAGGCAAACTCGACAGCTCGAATTTGCAATACTTTCGAACCTTGGCTTGCCATTTCTAGCATCTCTTCTAATGCTAATTTGGGGATATGACTTGCATTAGGAACAACCCGTGGATCGGTCGTATAAACACCATCAACATCAGTGTAAATTTGGCATTCATCTGCATCTAATGCTACCGCCAGTGCAACGGCTGTTGTGTCTGAGCCACCGCGACCTAAGGTGGTAATATTTCCATCAGCATCAACACCTTGAAAACCTGCTACGACAACAACATGTCCTGCGTTTAAATCTTCCTTTATCTTAGTGCCGTCAATTTTACTGATTCGCGCTTTACTATAGGCACTATCAGTTATAACTTTTGCTTGAGTCCCAGTGTATGATTTTGCTGGGCAGCCCATTGCTTCCAGCGCTAAACTCAGTAAACCAATCGATACTTGCTCACCCGTTGATAGCACGACATCTTTCTCACGAGCCGAACCATTCGGGTTTATTTCATTAATTAGAGCCACTAACTTATTGGTTTCACCCGACATCGCAGATAACACCACCACCACGGAGTCACCTTTATCTCTATAGCGAATGACACGCTTGGCAACCTCTTGAATTCGCTCAACAGAGCCAACAGATGTTCCACCATATTTTTGTACTATTAACTTAGCCATTTGTTTGTCCTTCCACCCACGCTACCACTGACTCTAATGCTGCGGGTAATGCATTTATATCTGTGCCACCACCCTGTGCCATATCAGGTCGACCACCACCTTTACCGTCAATTTGACTGGCAACATGTTTAAGTAAATCACCTGCTTTGATAGTAGATGTTTCTTCTTTTGTCACACCTGCTACAAGGCTAATCTTGTTATTCGCAATCGTTGAGACAATCACTGCCGCTTTACCTAATTTATTCTTAAGTTGATCAACCGTATCTCTTAATGATTTTGGATCAACACCTTCTAAATTAGCAGCTAATACTTTAATCCCGTTAACTTCTACTGCTTGTGAGGCCAGATCAGTGCCTGCCTGAGAAGCTAACTTTTGTTTTAATTGATCAAGTTCCTTTTCTAGAGCGCGTGATTTTTCAATGACTAAGGCTACCTTTTCTTCTACGTTAGCTACACCAGACTTTAGTTGATCAGAAATATTCTCTAACTGCTTTGATCGTCCATCAACCCAAGCTATTGCATCTGAACCTGTCACGGCCTCAATACGGCGTACGCCAGCAGCAACACCTGATTCACTGGTGATTTTAAACAGCCCAATATCACCCGCCCGTTTCACATGAATACCACCACAAAGTTCTGTCGAATAACCAATATTAACAACACGAACTTGATCACCATATTTTTCACCAAACAATGCCATAGCACCTTGCTTTATAGCTTCATCCATCGTTGTTACTGTAGATTTTGCCTGTGCATTTAAGCGGATTTCATCATTGACTAATTTTTCAACCATCACTATTTCAGCTTTGGTCATTGGTTCTGAATGAGCGAAGTCAAAACGAAAATTATCAGGCTTAACCAAAGACCCTTTTTGTTCAACATGTTCACCAAGTACTTCTCGTAAGGCTTTGTGCATAAGGTGGGTGGCAGAATGATTTAGCACTATAGACTGACGACGCGCTTCATCAACTTCTGCATTTACCTTATCTTTATGATTAAAATTACCCTCTTTCACACTACCATGATGTATAAATACAGCACCTTGCTTTTGGGTGTCTTTAACCTCAAAAATATTTTCACCTGAAATAAGTTGCCCCGTATCCCCAACGGGCCCACCCGATTCAGCATAAAAAGGAGTACTTTTTAAAACAATCTGAGCCTGATCTCCCACGCTTATCGTTTCTACACTTTTGCCTTGTACAAATAATGAATCAATTACTACTTCATCAGATGTTTTATCATAACCACTGAATTCCGTTTCACCACTGACATCCAACTTATCCGTGTAATCGGCATCAAACTTCCCTGCTGCGCGAGCCCGCTCTCGTTGTTGCTCCATTGCTGATTCAAATCCATCTTCATCAACATTAAGCTTTTGTTCTCGAGCAATATCGGCAGTTAAATCCAATGGAAAACCATAGGTATCGTAGAGCTTGAAAACAACGTCACCGGGTATCGTTTTACCTTTTAAGCTTTTAATCGCATCATCTAAGATTTTCATACCTTGGTCTAAGGTTTCAGCAAAGCGCTTTTCTTCTTTTAATAATATTTGCTCAACTTTTTCTTCTGCTTTTGACAGCTCAGGGTAAGCTCCCCCCATTTCTTTAACTAATGGTTTAACCAGTTTGTGAAAGAAAGCAGCATTTAAACCAAGTTTATGTCCATGGCGTGCAGCACGGCGAATAATTCTGCGCAATACATAACCACGACCTTCATTTGACGGCACAACACCATCAACAATTAGAAAGGAGCAAGAGCGAATATGATCGGCAATAACTTTTAATGAGGCATTATCTAAGTCTTTTTCCCCAGATAATTCAGCAATAAATTTAATTAAATTCTGAAACAGGTCAATATCATAATTACTATGACCATTTTGCAAAATTGCAGCCAATCTTTCTAAGCCCATTCCCGTATCTATTGAAGGCTTCGGTAATGGTGTCATTTCACCATTTTTAGCGCGGTTATATTGCATGAAAACGAGGTTCCAGATTTCGATATACCTGTCACCGTCCTCTTCTGGTGTACCCGGCGGGCCTCCCCAGATATTTTCACCATGATCATAAAATATTTCACTACATGGGCCGCAAGGACCTGTATCACCCATAGCCCAAAAGTTATCACTTTCGTATTTTTTACCTGGTTTATCACCAATACGACTGATACGTTCAGCAGGGAATCCTATTTTATTAATCCAAATATCTGCCGCTTCATCATCGTCTTCATATACGGTCACCCACAGTTTTTCAGCGGGTAGTTTAGCGACCTCTGTAAGATATTCCCATGCGTATTGAATTGCTTCTTCTTTGAAGTAATCACCAAAACTAAAGTTACCTAACATTTCAAAAAAAGTATGATG
>CAZWEA010000215.1:0-3653 GCA_964632635.1 uncultured Cocleimonas sp.
GCGTACTTTGTACGTCCAATTTTGTTCCAGACAAAATTGTCGAGTCTGGCCATCGCACCAAAACTTAAAAAGCGTTACTCATTAAGAGTGGCGCTTTTTTTATATCTGTAGAACTGTCACGCGTGCAAGTTGATTCAGGCCATTCCCTGGCCTTCACCCTTTGGGCGTACTTTGTACGTCCAATTTTGTTCCAGACAAAATTGTCGAGTCTGGCCATCGGCACCAAAAACTTAAAAAGCGTTACTCATTAAGAGTGGCGTTTTTTTTGTGCCTGGCAGAACTGTCACAGTACCCGTGCAAATTGATTCGGGTCGCACTATAGAACTCGATGTACCATCGTTATGATTCAGCACTTCCTTACTTCACGTTGTTTGTTCTGGTCGTCCTTGGACTTCACTTTTTTAGGGCACGCACTAACGTGCGTCCAGTTTTGTTCCTTAGAATACTGTCGAGTCTGGCATCGGCACTCTTTACTTGGCAAGCATTGGTTATAAAGGCTGGTTATTCATATATGTCAGTAGAGTAGTACAGGTATGCTATCTGTAGTTATTGTAAGTGATATAGGGAAGTCCAGGTGTGCCAGGGATTAATAATTTGATTATTGGCAAAAGCTTACAATATGACCCTTTTGGGCCATATAAAAAATTGACAAGATGCTCTATGTATTATTAAGGATAAAAGAAAATTCTAGAGAACTATATAGAAGGATATTCTTTTTAATGTTTTTTAAAATATATTATGGGGAAGGAATCATGAAAAAATATATTCTAATAATGTGTACTTTAATTGCTTCACTCGCAATGAGTACAGCTAATGCTGCTACAGTAACAGTTAATTATGATGCCGGTACATTGCAGGACACAACAGCAATTACAAACTACGCGACAACGGGAGCGAATATGGACGGCATGAATCTCGAAATTACATACGGCGATGGCACATCGACGTCAGCACTATGGGGAAATACTGGAATATCATCTGGTGTAGCTACATGGACGGGTGGATTTTTAGAATTAATTGGGGATTCGTTCTATAGTTCATGGAATCTTGTTGCACAAACAGGAATCAGCTCAATTTTGCTAGATGCTGCTATAGGTAATTCTTTATTCGATACAACTTTTGATAATTCTTTGGGCACGGTTGGATCAGCCGCGGGAAGGGATTTTTCAGTAACATCTGCAAGTGCTGATTATAATATTACTGCTACATATATAGATGCTATTGGCGTTGCAGGTAATGCAGCGGTTGGAGATATATATCGATATTTGTTTATTGATTTCGGTCAAACAGCATATACGGGTACATTGGGTTTTTTACAAGATACCGATAACTTACGTGACATATCTCCTGTCCCTGTTCCCGCAGCAGCATGGTTGTTCGGATCTGCTTTACTTGGTTTCTTTGGTTTTTCAAGAAGAAAAAATTTAGCTTAATTACAGTTAGAGTTTTATCAGAGAACCCCGCATTCGCGTGGGGTTTTCTTGCATTTTTGAGTATCTCAACGCAAGATTTTTTCATCAACAAGGTATTAATTGAAGACCGGAGTTGGTTTTCGATGATGGTACCAGTCATTGCATAGTACTGGTTAATTTTAAGGTGGATGGGAAATCACTCTATTAGTGAATGTATAGTATCTTTTGATATGATTATGTATAACTTAAGCTTTGAAATTCGATAGCCAATTCAATTATATTTGAGCATGAAATTTAAATTTCATTCCGGACAAAACTGCCGAGTCTTGCTATAAGCACACTTTAAATGCCCATTAAAGACAAACATGATAGCTATAATTGAAGCCAATATGACCCATATGGGTCATAGCATAAGATATAGAATGAAACTACTATCGGATAAAATACAAATAATAACTTAAGGATAGACGTATGAAATTTAAATCAATTGTGCAGATTGCGTGTTTTACTCTTGCATTATTTTCTTTTAATACCCATGCAAATTTATTAACGAATGGTGATTTTGAGACTGGAGATCTTTCAGGATGGACAGCATTTACAGAATCAAATGGTATTATTTCTGAATCTGTAGCTCTTTTTGATACAACTGGAACTGGTTCATCATTGAGTGCAGGCTTTAATGTTGGTCAGCTTAGTTACACATCGGGTGTGTTTACTGGCGGTGGTATTACTCAATCGTTTACTTCAGAAACGGGTCTTTTTGACTTTAGCCTGGATATAGCTGCATTAGGTGGTTGTTGTTCTACTAACGTAGATGGAGGACTATTTAGTCTTTTAGTAGATAATATCGTAGTTGATTTTTTTAATTTTGGTCAAATAACTACGGGTGCAATTGAGCGTTCTTCACTTTTTGCCAGCCTTAATTTAAGCGGTGGACTACATGAGTTAAGTATCCTTATGCAAAGACCTTGGGTGACTAACTCTACTACACCTAATCAATTCCTTGATAACGTAGAAGTAAATCAAGTGGTATCAGCTGTTCCAGTACCTGCAGCAGCATGGTTATTCGGTTCTGCTTTACTTGGTTTCTTTGGCTTCTCAAGAAGAAAGAATCAAGCATAAGTACAGCTAAATATATACCTGAAAAACCCCGCACGAAGGCGGGTTTTTTTTTGCACGATTAACTATGTTCAAAGTTTAAATAAAGCTAAAATAGCATCATGGTAAAAACAGATAATACACCGTTATGGGTTTTTCTGGCTTTTTCGAGTATCGAGACTCGAGTAGGTGCGGTGAGGTTAATTTGGGCGAGTATCGTCTTTACCCTTTATTGTCTTCCCTGGCCACTATTTATTTCAACTCAAGATTTATTCATCAATAAAATCTTAATAGATGACTGGAGTTGGTTAGCGATGATGGTACCTGTTATCACGTGGTATTGGTTAAGCTTAAGGTGGATGGATAGTCATACCGGGTGGGAAATCACTGCTTGAGTAACCTAACCATCACATCTTCACCCTGAAAATACCACGAGTATTAAAATTCAATTCCCGGTTCCAAAGATTATACGTGTGAAATTCAAAAAAATTCACATAAAATCTAATATTCCATAATATCAATACGATCAATAAGTTATATGTTTCCACTATCGTTGTATGTGAGTAGGACACCGCTAACTTATTGATTTAACGATAAATAAAATAAAAGTATGACACAGTTCACGTAATGGTTAACAGTTGTTTGCAATTAGATGGAGAGAGAATTAGTATTTGCTTAAGTATTATTTCTAGTAAAAATAATGTGCGTAAAGGATTTTAAGTCGTGCTGGATTTCACGAACAAGGATAGCGAAACACGGAGTGTTTGGAAGGGAATGTACAAGCAGGGAGAAGTACAACAAGGACGCGAGTGAGGATTGCTCGTAAAAGCTCCGAAACGGCACATTGGATATTCACCCCAATATTCAGTACGCAAAGTTTCTGGCTTAACTAATGATTGGTTAAGTAGCAGAACTTCCGAAGAGCATCTAAAAATCAACACGAAAGTGGTGATGGATAATGGATTGCTTTCGGACAGGGATGTTACCTTTAATTTTAGAACGCTTAAAATCATAAATCTTTTTTATAATTATCATGCTTAGTGCATGATTTTTTTTGTCTTGAATTTTCTTCATTTAAGTGGTCATTGCACTTAATGAACCGCTTCGCGTTTCGTCAGTATTACCCTAACCTGCTCCGCACGT
>CAZWEA010000216.1:0-1849 GCA_964632635.1 uncultured Cocleimonas sp.
CTTTTGAATCAGCAGTGAATATAGCAGAAATAACCGATTTTAAATGGCATGACCTAAGACACTGCACAGCAAGTTATCTGGCAATGAATGGCGCGTCACTGGCAGAAATAGCAGAAGTCTTGGGACATAAGACATTGCAAATGGTTAAGCGCTATGCACATTTATCAGATGGACATGTATCGAGTGTGGTTGAGTCAATGAACGCTAAAATATTTGGAGAGTAAAGTAATGAATGCAGTACTTAAAATTCGTGGACGAGATGCTTTAGCCGTATGGACTTTACCCTACATTACCTCATGGCGCTTGAGTCCAGATATGCTTTTGGATAGATTAACTGGTGATACTCTGTATGCTAGTGAAAAATTTCCTACAGCTTTCAACCTAGCTGATAATAAAACACCTATATCAATACCAGCAGCGCAGTGGTATGCGTTACATGATTTAATGGAAAAACTTGAACAAGACTTAACAGACAATAATTTATCGCAGTTCAAGAATAGAAAAGCCTGGAATAAACAAACAATTGAAGAGTTTTGGGAGTATGAACCTGGATATCTGTGGCTTGATGAATTTTCACAGTGGTATAAATACTTCACCAATAATTATTGGATAAGTGAAGAAAACGAAAATACTGACCTTTGTTTTAACCCAAAATTTCTAAATAACCATGCAGAATATTTTAAAAAGCATGAGAAACAGTGGAGGGACCAAACTGATAATAATTTTAAAGTTACCCCGTTAGATAAAGTTGAAAAGGAAGAACAAGAAAATCAAGCCAATAAAAAAGGCTGGCCAACAATAGGACTAGAAGATTTTGTTAAACGGATATTAGCTCAAGAAGTTGGTGAAGAAATCGTATTTCCAGCATTACTTAAATTATTGGAAGATTATGACTTAGTGATATCTGATGGCGTTGTTAATGGTCAATCAATAAATACAGACTGCTTCATTAAACGACTAAAAGAATATGATGTTAACGATACTGTAGATTCTGATTTGTGGGAAATTTTGTTAATAAAAGAGCGGCATTATTCAATTCATCGGGATGATGTGGCAAAAGCTTTCAACAAAGCGGGCAAAGTTGACTTTCCATGGCTGGGTTTGGATGAAAAACTAACTAAATTAACTTGCGATGAATTTATAGAGCCAGTTTTAAATGAGCCTTTAGGTTTGCGATTAAATAGAGCCTATGCCGTTCGTAAAAAACAAAACTCTATAAATGTGGCGTATAGCATTGAGGATTTAACCGAAAATCCAATATTAGAATTATTGGAAAGAAGAACAATAGAAAATGATTTTGAACGATATTTTGAATTGTTTGTGTGGAAAGATGAACTAGAAAAAGAATTAAATCGGCTCAGAAATACTTCTTATGATGATGAAACCATGCGGAAAGGTGACATCAAACAAATTAGAACCAAAATCATGGAAATTGATAGTTACCTTGATTCTGAAGATAACCACCCTGCTACTAAGCCAATAAATGTAACTAGTGATAATGAAAAAAAGGAACAAATATTACATCAAACACAACCATTAGACGTTAATAAAGGTGCTGGCACATCTAATTTATTAGAAAAAGGCACTGATAATAATCCGCTAAGTGTTTTCAAAGAAATGAAAGACTTAAAATGGAACGAGGTAAGTATTTGCTTTACTACACCTGAAGATGTAACTATAAAGGCACGAAAAGTCAAAAAGCGAGCAAAATTTAATAATTTTTATACCGGAATTGATACGCGTAATAACAACCCTACAAATGTATGGGAATGTTTTCGTATGCTGGCTATTTGCGAACAAACTAATAATACAAAAAGCCTCTTATACCAAAGCATACCTGATACAAAAA
>CAZWEA010000216.1:1949-3603 GCA_964632635.1 uncultured Cocleimonas sp.
TCTTATACCAAAGCATACCTGATACAAAAACGACAATAAAACGTGTTAGAAAAATGTTAAAAGAATCTTTTGATATTACAAGCAATCCGATAAATTACAAATATTATGTACCAGTTATCAACCTTTCTATAGAAGAGCATGTAATTAAACATTTGGTTAGCAATACATTACATAAAGATGAAAGTATGAGTGATATTGAAGAGGCCATGAATAATGAACAATATTGACCCCCCTATCAAAAAAGGGGGAAAAACTAATAAAAAAGAAATTTCCTTTTTTATGTGAAAAGTAATTACCACCACAACCCACTGAAATAAATAACTAATAACAATTATTTACAGCAAAAACACCTGAAATGTGAATTTTCACGGATAGAAGTGAAACATCAATTCTTTCACATTTAAGGAAAATAAAATGGTAACAAATAATTGTTTTAATGATAACCAATCCAATATAGCAATAGCTTATATTTATTCAACAGTAAATCAATTCTGTGAGCGTCACCCAGCCTTTACAAAAGGAGGGGTACGCCACAATATCTTTCACGAATCCACTAATGGCCTTAAAGAATCAGGCGCAATAATCCGTAATGGCCGAAAGATTTTAATCAACGAATCAAAATGGTTCGCTTGGCTTGAAGCTCAAAATGGAGTTAAGGCATGATGATTAACTCAAAAGTAATCCGTAAAGGTAGAAAACACATATCACGTGCTGATTATGAAAGTACTCCAGTCATACTAGATTCAATAAATGTCAAGTTTCCTAGAATCACTACCGTAGAAGCTAGAGCATTAAGACGATTATTTCCAGCAAAACGTACATTATCTCATAGAGAGTTTGATAGAGTTTCACATACTTACTGTTTACGAGGTTGTATTGACCGTTTGCGCTATAAAGGCTGGACTATAGTCAATCACGATGAAGTCATCATCACTAAAGACCCTGTACCACGTAAAGCAATGTTTACTAGATATGAATTATTTGCCACCCCTACACCAGAACTACAGGAGCGAATAAGACTTTTTTGCAAGGCGGTAGATGAGTTTGAGGTGGACGCTGCATCAACAACAGCATCCACACAAAACAAAGCAGTCTGATTAAAGCACATGGGGCGGTGTTGCAGCACTGCCCAACTACTCATAAACATAAGTAGAGGGCTTTTCATTCAGCACAGTGGCATTCTAACAGAATAACACCTACTGGAAAGTCTTCTTCAAGGATATTTTCATCATGAATATAGACCAACTATTTACTCGTCTTGAAAAAATAAGACGAACAGGGGATGGTAAATGGCTTGCATGTTGTCCAGCCCATAATGATAAAACCCCTTCACTAGCAATTAAACAAACTGAGGATGGGAAAATCTTAATCCATTGTTTTGCTGGTTGCGACGTGGAGTCGATTGTATCAAGCATTGACTTATCGTTAGCTGATTTAATGCCTGACAACCCGACCTATAAAAAAGGGAGTAAACCACCAAAATTCAACAAGTATGAACTGTTTGATCGAATGGTTTATGAATCAATCATTCTTTGCATTGCTATTCGTCAATTAATCAATAAAGAAGCTCTTACTACTGAAGACCAAAAGCGTGTACTCAAAGCAGAGCAAACCATTGATGATATTGCAAGAGAGTGTAGACGATGAGTTTAGA
>CAZWEA010000217.1:0-3476 GCA_964632635.1 uncultured Cocleimonas sp.
AAGCACGGTTCTTAGGGGGCTTTCCCACCGTGAGGTGGGACGGCTACCCGACTATCCCACAGAAACCAGTTTTTTCACTTTAAGAGAATTCAAATAACGTTTTAACTCCCGACCACAACTAAGATACACCTCTTTATCTTGGTGTACTTTAGTTAATCCCCAAGCACCTTCAATAATTGTCAAAATAAACATCGCGCTATCTTCTGTATTAATTGAGGGGTCAACAATACCCTTTTGTTGACCTTTCTTTAGCGCATCAGACAAAGCACCTTTCCAGAGTTTAAACATTCCAACAATACGTTCTCTGAACCCCTCATCAATCGGAGACATTTCTTGTGCTAAATTATTGACAGGGCAACCCAAAATAAAGACCTCGTCTCCCCAAACACTTTTACTAGCACTTTCATTTTGTATGAATAAAGTATAAATACCATCTAAGGGGTCGGCAAAATTATTTAAGGGTTCAATCCACATCTCTGCGCCTTTTTTCGCTATATCTTCATCCAATACAGCATAGCCTAATTCTTGTTTGCTAGAAAAATGATAATACAGCGCGCCTTTTTTTAAATCTGTATTTTTTAAGACTTGATCTATCCGCATGCCTTGATAGCCATGTTTATAGATTTCTTTAAAGGCAGCATCGATTATTTTTTTACGGGTATCTTCAGGTTTGTTCTTGCTTATCGTATTTGTTGCCATTTTTTACTCAAAAGTTTTTATAAATAGTATAGACAGGCCAGTTGGTTTTTGCTATTGTTTATTTAAACAGACTAGTTGGTTTGTTATTAAGTTCAAATAACACGTGGAGACATGATGATAGATTTATACACAGCAAGTACTTTTAATGGCCAGCGTATTTCCATCATGCTGGAAGAAATTGAGCTCTATTATACAGCACATAAAATAGACTTGATGAAAGGCGAACAGCACCAGGCAGATTTTTTAAAACTAAATGCCAGTGGCAGAATTCCCGTGCTAATTGATCATGACAGTGGTGCATCTGAGTCTTTGGTTTTGACACAATCCGTTGCTATTTTGCAATATTTAGCAGAAAAGACACAGCTACTGTTACCCAAGTCACTCTTAGAAAGAGCTAAAGTCTATGAATGGATGCATTTTCATGCAGTGGATATAGGCTCCACATTATTCAGCGCTTTTTATTTACAGAATATTATAAGCCTTAAACAAGAACAAGCTGCTGATCAATTAAGGCAGCGAGTCCATGGGTTATACCAATATTTTGACCAGAGACTTTCGGAGCAAGAGTTTTTAGCAGGCACAAGCTATAGCATTGCTGATATTACTGCTTTGCCTACTGTAATAACACAGGAGGAAAAATTAACAAATTACACAAACTTGACTCGCTGGCTACAACAACTTAAACAAAGACCGGCTGTTCAACGAGGTATGGCTGTTCCAAAATAATAGGTGAAATATGCAAACTAATCATTCACTACCCTATCGGTTTTTTACGGCAATAACAGAATATCCCAAAACCATTATGACCGTGGGATTCCTCATTATCATGGGTACAGCTGCATTTATCCCAACACTCAAGATAGATGCTAGATCCGAATCATTTCTCCCACCTGATAACTCGGCATTGATATACCGCGATCAAGTGGAGGAAGTTTTTGGATTAAAAGATCCCATGGTGATTGCCGTCATTAATAAAGGCGAACAGGGTATTTTTAACCCGCAGTCCCTTCAATTAGTCCAATGGCTAACGGATGAAGTAATGAAAATGCCAGAGATTAATAGAGACCGCGTAGTGAGCCTTGCTACTGAGGATAATATTACCGGTAATGAAGAGGGAATGTTGGTCGAAGCCTTTTTTGAAACACCGCCTGCAACACAAATCGAAGCAGATAAAGTACGTGCAGCAGTGATGGACTTTCCACTTTATTTAGGCAGCATGGTAGCTCGCGATGGTTCAGCAACCTTGATTGTCACCGAGATGTTTAATAATGAAGATGGCGCAAAGGTCTATGAACAATTATCAGAATTAATTAAACATGCTCCCATTAATAATGGTGAAGAAATACACCTAGCAGGTGATGGCGCAGTATCAGGCTATTTAATTACTTATATGAATGCTGATGCTGCACGATTAGTACCCATTTCTGTGGTGATTATCACCTTGCTTTGCATTCTCTCTTTTAGGACTTGGCGCGGTGTTTTAATTCCCACGGTGATTATTTTATCTGCGGTTACCTCTGCTATTGGATTGATGGCTGCAGCAGGTGTTCCCATTTATGTGATAACAACCAGTATGCCTGTTTTATTAGTGGGTGTTGCTGTGGCTGATTCCATTCACGTCCTTAGCCAGTATTATGAAGAACTGGCAGAAAATCCTGAATATAAACAGCATGATTTAGTTATCCGCGCCATGATGGTGATGTGGCGACCTGTGCTAATTACGACATTAACGTCTATGGTAGGTTTTCTGGGTATTGCTGTTTCTTCCTATATGCCTCCGATGCAAGGCTATGGCCTATTCTCTCTTATCGGTTTAGGTGTGGCTGGATTATTCTCACTCACTTTTGTACCCGCAGCACTGGTGTTATTAAAACCAATTCATAGCAATGCATTTAAGTCGAGCGGTCAACATTTACAAAAGGATGTTTTCAGTCAAGGTATGGATAAATTTGGTTGTTGGGTACTTAATAATACGGGGAAAGTACTTGGCTTAGCTCTGCTAGTTTGTATTTTTGGAGTGATGGGAGCGCTTAAGTTAGAAGTCAATGAATCCTGGGTAGAAAATTTCCGCACGACAGAACCTATTTTTTTAGCAGATAAGGCAATTAATGCCACTTTAGATGGCACTAACAATCTGGATATAGTGATCGAAACGCCAAATAATGAAGATCTTTTTAAACCAGAAAATCTACAACGTATCGAAAAGTTACAAGCCTTTTTAACAACCCTTCCACATATTAACGGCAGTACATCTATTGTTGATTATATTAAACAGATGAATCGGTCGCTAAATGAAAACAAACCGTCTGCTTATGTAATACCTGATGATGCAAATTTGATTTCTCAATATTTTTTGCTTTATTCAGCCAGTGGGGACCCCACCGATTTTGAAGAAGAAATTGATTATGATTATCGCATGGCTCTGGTCAGAGCAAGAATGGATTCAGCTCGTTATCAGCAAGATAAAGTGGTGGTAGAAGCGACTCAAAAATATCTTGATGAGGTGTTTAACAGCTGTGAAATTAAAGGCACCTTATCAGGACGAGTAAATGTTGATTACCATTGGCTAGACACCTTACTTGGCACGCAATACAAAAGTGTCATTATTGCATTGACGTTGGTCTGGATTATTGTCTGTATTAGTCTGCGATCAATATACGGGGGAACATTAGCAGTCATTCCTGTTGTCTTAGGTTGCTTATCTGTATACGCCTTTATGGGCGCAACTGGAATAACACTGGCCGTGGGTACTTCCATGACGGCTGCAATCGCCTTGG
>CAZWEA010000218.1:0-3437 GCA_964632635.1 uncultured Cocleimonas sp.
TGCAGTGACACATTAATTCAAATTGTTGCATTGCAAGACCTGACCCCGTTTCTCACTCTGACCCCAAATTTCCCAAATTTCCGGCCCCAAATTTTAAAGCTATAGTGATCGGCTCTTCGGGCAGTTAAAATCATTCAGCTTTATTTAGGTCTTTTGGTAATCAGATTCAAAATACTGACTCTCACCCGCCTTAATCCAGGCATCTAGCTTTTTAATCACATTCTCAAAGACATCAGCTTCACGAGTAGCACATTCCCAGATCACAGCAACCCGCCAGCTCTCTGCCGTCAACTGCTCAAGCACTCGCTGGTCACGATTCCGGTTATCCTCGAACTTCTTTTTCCAGCTATCTGAGTAATTTCTGTCCGAATAGGCAAGTTTGCAGCCTTCATGCTTGTGCCAGTAACAACCATGAGTGAAAACAGCCACCTTATAACTGCGTAACACAATATCCGGTTTGATTTTACCGACCTTGCTATCAAGCCTGAATCTATAACCGCGTTTGTGAAGGGTCTTACGAGTGAGGACTTCTGGTTTGGTGTTGCAGCTACGTATGCCGGACATCATCCGGCTTCGTGTTTTTTTATCTACAACATCAACCATGTAACATCAGGCAGCTTTACTTCTTTTCATCTTATTACTGTTCTTTGCACTGACAATGTAAGGCTTCATTAGTTTAGCAACAGCCATAAACACCGGAACAACAACTGAATTACCAAACTGTCTATATGCCTGTGTATCTGATACCGGTATAACAAATTTAGACTCACCGGGCTTATCAAAACCCATCAAACGTGCACATTCAGCAGGGGTTAATCTGCGTGGTCTTCTCTTTTGATTTGCCTCATTCCAAAATTCTTTTTCGCCAAGCGACATATTCCAGCCACGATCTATAAGAATTTCAGAACCATCTTTATGGTAACGAGCTGATAATGTTCTAGCCACACTATTTTTGTTATTAGGCTTAACAAGTCCATAACCAAAACCATTACCTTTTGCTTTATGTTTTTTTGCATAGTTATAGAGATATTCCCATAACCTTTCCGTTAGAATATATTTTTTATCCGTACGTTTATCTAAAATATCTTTAAAAGACGGTTTATGCTTAGGATATTTTTTAGTTATATTTTTTAGTGTAAACCCTTTATGAACATTCAAATCTTTTCTAAAACCAACAAGCACTATTCTTTCTCTGTGCTGCGGCAGGAAGTTCTGTGCGTCAATGATTTTAGGATCATTAGATCCAGTTATATCTGAATCAGCTACCCAGTACCCGAGCTCATCCAGCGTTTCTAAAATTATTTTAAAGGTATTACCATTATCATGACTTTTTAGATTTTTAACATTCTCAAGCATGAATACAGGAGGACGTTTTACTGTAAGTATTCTTGCAACATCAAAGAATAATGTTCCTTGAGTTGTACACTCAAAGCCATGCGCTCGCCCTAACGCATTCTTTTTAGATACTCCTGCCAATGAAAATGGCTGACAAGGAAATCCAGCTAATAATACATCATGATCAGGAATGATCTTATCGATATGTTTGTAAGCCTGTTTTTCAGTAATGTTTTTTTGATTCGTTAATGTTACATCTGTAATATCTTCACTAAAGCTATGATCTTCAGCATCGGAGTAAAAATTTGCTTTATAAGTCTTGATTGCATATTTATCTTTTTCGCTCGTAAACAAACACTTTCCACCTTCGAGTTCAAATCCTTTACGAATACCCCCAATTCCGGCAAAAAGATCAATAAAGGTAAAATCACTGTCGGTATTTTTAGGGGGACTCGGAAGTAATTTTTTTAGATGCTCAAATTCCACATATGAAATTTTTTGTTGAGACTTTCCTTTTAACCACCGGTTAATTGTTTCCCTGTTCCACTGATAAGCACCCAGTTTATTAAGGTATTCAGCAACAAATTTTTGATCATAAATTTCTAGGATCTGTTTAAGGAATTTCAAATCATCAGTGATATTTTTCATGAATTGTCCTCTGGGTCGAATGAGTGACAATATATCACTCATTCGACCCAGCATGCAACACGTAAAAATTTACTTAATATTTGTAGTTTAAACTTTCCATCTAGCCATAGCAGGATCCAGATAATCGGCAAAAAATTGTTCAAAACTCAAGACATTATATTCATTAGAATAAACATCATTACTATCTTTAATAGATTTTGGCACAACAAGAAACACTTTGTGTTTAGCCGCCTGTTCAATCTGGCTTTTAGTTACTTTCGCATCAAGCGTGGCCAAAAAATAGCCATATCCTTTATTTGCCTCAGTAACAACTTGTCGCCACCTTTCCCGCAGTGTTCGCTTTGCTGTGAATATAATACTGTCGAGAGGCTTTTCTTTAAAATATGCTTCAGATGGCATTACAAAATCCGGCTTTGCACCATCAATGTCAACCTGTTCTGAAAAAGGATATGACAAACGAGTAAACAATTCTTTAATGATATATTCAAATGCCTTACCAGCTCTGCTTTTCCTGGACTGAAATATCGACATAAGTAATTTATCCATATCCGCAAAATATACAGCACCTTCTTCAGCAATCTGATTATCAATAACCATTTGACCTGATGTTTCCTGCGCACAAAGATACTGTCGATAAATTTCTTCCTGCATTTTCTCAAATAGTGATGAAAAATCTTCTTTGATAGCTTCACTGTTTTTTCCTGTTAAAACAATATCCGCTGCCTGCTTACATAAAACATCATTGTTAGGAACATTTTTTTTGAATTCATCAAATAGTGTCATATGTTACTTTAAGCCTTTTTTAAAATAGAAGTACTTGTTTATTATTTTTCTTTGTTTGCTATCACTTTTTTAAGAACATTCCGTTTATCAAATTTATCCTTTGAATAATGTTGTTTACGATGACATGTCGGGCAGACAGCAGCCATATTCGAAAGCACGTCTTCTCCTCCATCAGACAGATAGTTCAATATGATGGCCTTCTAAGGTATAGTTTATCATTTTCTGTAATAAATGCCTTACACTCGCAACTTGGCATTTCACACTTCCCTTTAGCGCGTCTTTTTACTGCTTCAATTGCATATGGATCCCGTTTATAAGCCTCAAAACAAGAACAATAGGGGACAGACCACGATTTTCGTTCGATAGTTTTAAATAATGCCTGTTCAAATAACATGCCTTGTTCTATTTAGGTACGTCCTAAACTCCCCTTTTGCCTTGTGAATTCTGTCTGGACTGATTTTATTTATGGCATTTCCTTAGAAGACAGCAACTTAGCACCACCCTGTGCGGCATTTTTTATTTATCAGATAGTTATCAATGAGACTAACACGCTATTTGTGTGTGGGAAACTGGAAATCAGAGTCAGGAGTTTAATCCCCTTTTCCAAAACTCTTAAGGATTTGAAATGCTTCCCGGCAGGGTTAAGCTTTCCCCTGGATGCACTGAAAGTG
>CAZWEA010000219.1:0-1445 GCA_964632635.1 uncultured Cocleimonas sp.
ACTTACTGACGAGCTTTACTCCACGTCAGAAAAAGAAGCTATCAAGTCAGTTGTATTCTATTAGTCGAACTTTTAATGAAATGGCAAATGAGTAATAGTCTATTTTTTGTATATGGCACCCCCCGTGTTTTTACAAGATTGCAGCTAAGTTTTAGTCTCGTTACACTGATAATGAAGCCTGTCGTTTGAGACGCTTTGATAATCTAAAACCATAAACCAATGAGCCTAAACCAACTGTTGTTGCTATTAATGCTTGCTGAGACCCTGCTAATATCGACCAGAAACCTACGGCAAAAACTAAAGTCCCAAATATATAATAAATGATAGGGCCAATGAGTGGTTTTGATTCTTTTGATAGTCCTTCATATAGAGCATTTTTTCCAAAATGTATAAATGACAAACCAAAAATTACTAAAGCAATTGTCCAACCTATTACCATGCCGTCATTTGGTTTCGATTCTAATCCTTCGATTAATCTGGCAATGACTAACCAAACAGCACCTCCAAAAAAACAAGCACCAATAAGAAAAAAAGGTATGGAGCTTAGACGTTTTGTCAGCGTAGGCTTATTTCTTTTAGTTTGATTTTCAGAAGACTTATTTAACCATTCTTGGTGCTCTTTACTTCGCGTAATATTTGAATGCCAACCTTCTATTCTTTCAGTTAGTTCAGATTCATCTATAACGTTAATTCTTTTATCAGTCGCTATGTCTTTAGTTTCTTGGCTTGAATTTTCACCAATAATAAGTAACGAAACCGAGTTACTTACCTCTTCAGAATAAGTTGCACCTAAGGACTCAAGCATTTCAGCATCATATCCAATATTACCTGAAATGGATAAGACCTCATTTTTTAAAGGCTCTTCCAGCTCAACCCATTCCATTTTGTCTTTTAGTTTTCCTAAAAACAAGACAGCCCCAGTTGATGAGTGAAAAGATCTTAGTAATAGGTTGCTTTGAGGGATATTTAATAGGGTTGAAAAAATATCAGAAAAATAAGGCTCATCAAGTAAACATGTATCAAAGATTATGCGTACTTCCTTACCTAAAACCTTAAGTTCAAAAATTGAGAATTCTTCATGTGGTAATTCAAAGAGAAGGGGTGATTTTCCTGTTAAAGTTTTAAATGACTGAATTCTTCTTTCTTTTTCTGCATCACTTAAATTGTCTTGATAGGTGAAAATTTCTAGTGTTTTTACAACTGTTTCTAGATTCTCATTACTTTTTAGATTAATGCGAATTTCAATATCAACCCCAGCCATTTTATGCCTCTTTTTATTATTAATTATTTTATGGGACTTATCAGAGATCCCTTAGTAAGATAATTTGTTAGACTATGATTATATCAAATGATTATTAATTACTCTCATATTCACGATAAATGGAACTATGGTTTCATTGAGTATCTGAAGCTATTCAGAGCTTCCTTAAGGGGAATAAATTGAA
>CAZWEA010000219.1:1545-3433 GCA_964632635.1 uncultured Cocleimonas sp.
AAGGGGAATAAATTGAAAAAACCATTTTATTTTTTACTATCGTTGTTCGTATCATCAACTTTATCAGCAGCTCCAACACTCAGTGAGGGTATAGATTGGTCCTTACCAAGTTATGTGACACCCTCAACAGCAGGTGGATTAGTGGGTGAGCTTCCAGGTAGTGATGAAGATACCAATGCCGTTTTCACAGAAATTGTATGGGGTCAGGTTGAAACTAGCCGAGGGCAATTTAACTGGAGTAGTTTCGATGCAAAACTAGCGCAAACCAATAAGAACTTCTTAATTCGTCTTGAAGTAAACTCAAAATGTTTCGTACCAGCTTGGTCGACTACTCCCGCATTAGCGAATCAAAGCCTAGAGTTTTGGGAGCCTCAATATATTGCTGAACTAACGCCTTTTATTAATGCATTTGCAAATAGATATGCGGCTAATCCTAGAGTTATTGGTGTGCATCTTGGTATTGCCGATGGTGAGTTTTATCAAATGGATGATAATGGAAATATTCTGAGTACTAATTGCCCTGATGATTTCGAAAGCGCCACTCATTCGTTCGATCGAGATGGCTGGGGTGAGTTCTGGATGAATGCTGCACTGGGCGAAACGAGTGCAAGTGTTGCTGCTGGTTTGACCGTCAGTAACTTTAAAAGCTCGGTTGAAAATATTATTAATATGTATGCCAATGCCTTTGGAGAGCACAGTAATAAGCTCGCCTTTATGTCTTATGGTACTAGTTTTGATAGCGGTAGTGAAAGTACGGAATCATTTAACGCAGAACTTCTAGCACTTGCTCAATATTCTAAAAATAAAGGGGTAGGGAATAGGGAAGGTGAAATAGAAGGCTGGATGCGATACACCGGTAATGTTTATGGTGTCGATTTTGTTACGGGAACCAATACGGATGGTAGTTGCTCGATGACATTTGATGAGACTGTTGCCGACACGATAATTAACAACAAGCTTTATTGGGGTGATGAGAATGAATTTTATGGCTCGGAAAGCTGGATACTCGAATCAACAGGACCTTTGAGCAATCAACCTTACCGTTTCTATATAAGTTCACTGCGTGCATTGCAAATGCGCAGAAACTATTTATCCATAAGACCAGAGGCATTTCAACAGTTAAGGACAACTCAGACAGAATTTAACACGGGAAGCTTCATTAAATATCTGGCTAAAACATTGGGTAGATCACGGGCAGATACACCCGATGCCTTTGTATTGCTGGGAGAGAAAACATTAGAAGTCTCATCAGGCTTATTCCCAGATGAATATAAAGCCGCCAATACTACTGAAGAATGTTTACTTTTCGGTAATAACCGAGAAGGATCATATATCACCGTTAATGAATTTGGGCGCTGGTTATCGGTTGTTAACCCGACTGAAGCTGATCCTGAGATGCGTAAAAATATGCCTGAATCAGAAAACTTTTGGGGAAGCAACTTAATATCCGGCAGGGGAAATGGTGAGTATTATGAGCTTTATGCAAGAAAATCCAAAGAAATGCTGTTTGATATCAATGATCAGCTGATGCAACAGCGCTGTGCTAACGGCTGTAATGTTGAAGTGAAAATCAGCTTTAAAGACAGTCGGGTGATGGACCTAGTGGTTACTCATGCCAATGGCAGTAGTCAGCTTGTACGAACTCAAGGAGATGATAAAGTTAGAACGGCAAGCTTTGCTATAAATTCTATTTTTAACAATGGATATAAAAATTCTGACTTTAGTATTAAAACGCTAGATGGCTCAAAACTATCAGTGCTTATTGCAAGGGTAAATATTGTTAGTCAATCAAGCAATATTGTTCCACTGATATTTAACCTTCTGCTTTTAGAATAAAAAGGTAACGTGTATTAAAACTAATGGCACCCCCCGTCTTTTTACAAGATTG
>CAZWEA010000220.1:0-3430 GCA_964632635.1 uncultured Cocleimonas sp.
TGAATTGTATCGACAAGCGATGGTGATTAAGTCTTCTGATTAGTATCCCTGATAACACAATTATCAAAAAACAGGGGGGGTGCCATATACATATATAAGCCATATGTAAAGAAAAGGGCTTAATCAATGAATTTTTAGCTATCCCAATCATTCCAAACATATGAAATATGATCGAGTTGTCCTGACTTTAAATCGCTTGAAGGTATGGCTAGATGTACCACTCCACATTCAGGAGTGACCCGTAAAACAGCAAAGCGAAGTGACTTGGTGTTTGGTGATGGGTCTTCGCCACTTGTGCCTTGTAAGTATCCCCCAAACCCTAAACCTGATCCACAGACACTTAATAAGGTATAGTAATAATCATAGAAGTCTTCTCCTGATTCACAGTTAGGAATGATTTCAGCATAAACTCCAGCCGTTGCATCTGGCAGAGAAAGAACTTCTTTTAAGACGATAGAATGTGCTACTTGTGGTGTATTTACTTGATCTCCTAATTCATCTTCTATCAAATCTATTGGTGCATTTTTCCTCTTTAATAAAGCATTTGGATTCCAAGGCAGTAACAATGTTTCGACTACGCCAAGATTTGATTCTGTATAAGTGAATAGTGAGAATCCACCATTCGATGGTAACTCTTGTCCAAGTATTGTTTGCTGAAAGTCCTGAAAGGAAAACTGCCCGACAAAAGCACAGTGCTTGTTAGTAGGTAGATCTTTCTTTGCGCTATACCAATCTGAAACTTGGCTGACTTTTGGCCATGACTGACCTTCTGCAAGATCAGGTAAACCCCATAAATAGCTACTAGCAATTTTGGGTTCTTCGCTTACAGGGAGATATGACAGTGATAGGGCGGGGCGCAAATGGATAAAGACTGCGTCTCTAAATGCAATCAGTTGTTGTTGTTCAAAGCCTTCCATATTATCAATGAAAATTCTTAACAGAGGTATCCCAAGCATGTTCTGCCAGTCAGCACTTCCGCTTAGGTCTTTAAGTACATCGTCATCAAGGTTTTGATAGGCTTCAATTGTTTTTCGTACTGTATTTGCACGTTCACTATCACCTTGTTCGTCTAACCATTTTGCATATTGAGCACGAGAACCATCGGGTGAGAAGTCTGAGATAGCAGTATGTAATTGCTCGGCTTCGCCTGATAAAGAGCAGGTAGTGTTAATTTTCATTCTGTTGTTCCAGTTTGCTTATTCCAATCCTAGTAAATAAAAAGTATTTCTGTTGATGTGTTTTTGATAAAAGTGATATTTCTTTATGCATATCAACAAGGACTGTTCTGTATTATGATAAATCTGCTATATTTATAGTAATAAACTATTACCTATAACCTTTACATTACTTTCGGAGCTATTCGGTGTCACAAAACCAGACACAAAAGCAATTAACGCTTAACGATACCAACAAAAGTCAGGTAGAAATACAACTACAAAAAATTCTTGCGAGTGCTCACTTTAAATCTGCAAAAAAAATGCAGCTTTTTTTAGAGTATATTGTTCATAAAACACTAGCGGATGAAGTAAAGTTTCTTAAACAATATAGCATTGCAGTTGAAGCCTTAGGTTTTGAGGAAGATTTTGATGCTGACACAAACCCTGCTGTGCGAATTATGGCAGGACGTGTTCGAGAACGCCTAGATAAGTATTATAGCGATACGGGCATTGATGACAATATCGTTATCAGTATGCCTAAAGGCTCTTATGCGCCTAGATTTGATGAAAAAGTTAATAATACAGCTCAGGAAGTGACTACCCAAGCACAGCTAATTAAAACTCATGATTCCCCTAGCTTGATTAAGAGACCTATTTTCTGGTTGCTTGTAGCATCTTTGTTTGTGTTTTCGGCTATAGCTATAAAGCTATGGGTACCAAAGCAACCAGAAAATAGGGTTTCTTCAAATCAGTTAAGTTCTTATGAAACCCCTTTTGTCGATGTCATGCCTTTTGAAAACTTAACTCATGATATGAGTAATAATGCCCTCGTTAAGGGCATACGCTACCAATTAATATCAGATCTTTCTCAATTCTCAATGATACGTGTACGTGATGTTAAGCTTAAAAAATCCCGCTCACATATTGATAGAAAACATGCTGATTACCTTCTTAATGGTGCTCTTATTAATACCGGTAAATTTATAAAAACAACATTGATTTTAAGCAGTACAAGTATCGACGAAGTTATTTGGAGTAAGGAAATTAGTGTTTTAGCCACTGATAAAGGCTTTGATCAATTGATTTATGATGGTGTTAAAAGTGTTGTTGCTAAAATGACCAGCCCTGTTGGAATGATGCATCTTGGAGCTATGAAGAGACTTCGCAGTCGCTTAGAACAAGATAATACATCGTCCACTTCCAGCTATGAATGTATTGTGCTTTTTTATGCTTATGACCTGTCTAAAGAGATCAATGACAAAAAGGCAGCAAAAAAATGTCTTAAAGAAGCAACTGATCAAAATATTACCAATAGTACGATATGGGCAGCGCATGGCCTTATGCTCTATTTTGATTGGATAAACCGTAAAGACAAAGAAAATGATACTTTATATTTAGAGTCCATAAAAGCACTTAAAAAGGCTATTAAACTTGATCCTTTGAATGCACTTGCCCATCAGTATTACGGATCAACAATTATGGCTAAAAGCCGAAATGAAGAGGCTATGAAGTCCTATAATATCGCCATAAAACTTAATCCTTCAAATCCAGAGCCACACATTTTAGTAGGTTGGACTAAAATTCAACAAGGTGAGTGGGAAACGGGTATTAAAAAAGTCCACGAAGGTATAGCAATGAGCTATATCACTCCAGGGTGGTTTCGTATTCCTTTAGCGGTTGATGCTTTTAGACGAGAAGACTTTGAAGAATCACTAAAGCAAGCTGAAGAAGTCTATTCCAGCGGTGATAAAAGAGGGATTATTTTATCCCTAGCAGCAGCAATCAAGCTTAAACGTGTGGCATTAGTTGAGCATTATAGTAAAGAGTTTGTAAAGCACCGAAACGGTGATGTAAGCGACCCACTAAGAGTAATTAGCAATATTTTTAAAATACCCAAAGTTCTAGAACAATATGTTGAAACGGTTAAGTCAGTTTTAAAGCCTTGAGTGGGAAGTGTTAATTTTTATTGTTCCAGCTTATATACAAAGTTCTAATATCAATTATCAAAAAATAGGGGGAGTGCCTTTGACAGGCTCAGCAGAACAGCCATATGGAAGCTGACCATATGTCTATAACGATTGTGAAAGTATTGGTTAAAACCCCCCCTCTAGATTTGAGAGGGGTTCGTAGATATTACGGCATTGGAAGCGGTGACTAACTTGCTTTTCGCCATGAGCTGATTTTGTCTTCTTCCTTATAATCAACACGAACTAGTTCAGATTCATCAAAGTCATCTACATTGATTATGCTCATTAATTTAATCTCAAATTGAG
>CAZWEA010000221.1:0-3407 GCA_964632635.1 uncultured Cocleimonas sp.
AAGTTTTTATAAACTCTATGCCCAAATCCCATTAATCTAAAAGGATCATTTTTATCTTTTGCTTTAGCAATAAACTCAGGAATTCTATCAACCGTACCAATTTCTGTCAGCATACTTAACACAGCTTCATTGGCTCCACCATGGGCAGGCCCCCACAATGCAGAAATCCCCGCAGCAACACATGCATAAGGATTTGCACCTGTACTACTGGCAAGTCTAACTGTTGAGGTACTTGCATTCTGCTCATGGTCAGCATGCAAAATAAAGAGTAAATTTAGCGCCTTAACCGCGACTGGATCAATATAATTTCTTTCCGTAATATATTGCTGACCAGGGAGCGAAAACATCATATTCATAAAGTTTTCACAATAATCTAAATCTTGTCTTGGATAAATAAAAGGCCATCCTACTGAATGTCGATGACTCGCCGCTGCCATTGTTGGAACCTTAGCAAGCATCCGCATTGCGGAAATACGCCTATGCTCTGGGTCATTCATATTTAATTCACTATGATAGAAAGCTGACAAAGACCCCATCACTCCAACCATCATGGCCATTGGGTGTGCATCATAATGAAAGCCATTAAAAAATACTCTTAATGCCTCATGGATCATTGAATGCTGTCTTATCTCAGAAGTGAAGGCTCCCAATTCCTGTTCAGAAGGCAATTCGCCATTCATCAATAAATAAGCAACCTCCAGGAAAGAACTATTTTTTGCCAACTGCTCTATTGGATATCCCCTATAAAGCAAAACACCATTCTCTCCATCAATATAGGTAATAGCACTTTTACAGCTTGCCGTAGACATAAAGCCCGGATCAAAAGTAAATGCACCCAGTTCTTTGTGTAAAGAACCTATGTCTACAGCGGGCGTCCCTGTTGTTCCACTGAGCAAAGAAAAGTCGGCTTCTTTACCTGTCGCATTATTTTTTATTGTTACCGTATCTTTAGCCATAAACTTCCTTTGCTGACAAACTATTTTCTACAGATAAATCTACTTACCAAATCTCTTACGAAATTTATCGACACGTCCAGCCGTATCAACGACTCTTTGTTTACCCGTATAGAAAGGATGACAAGAAGAACACACTTCAATACTTAAATCTTTAGTCAACACCGAACCTGTCTCAAATGTATTACCACAACCACAAGTGACTGTAATTTGTTTATATTCAGGATGAATTTCTGGTTTCATTTTTTGACTTCCACTTTTTTGATTCTGTTTGGTTTTTTACAATCAAACAGTTCTACATAATTAATAAAGAACTAAGTATAATACAATTAACTCAAACAACCTGCAACAAACATTTTTATGCGTATTATTTCTCTCAATGCAAATGGTATACGAGCAGCTGAACGCAAAGGCGTTTTCCCCTGGATAGAAAAACAAAATGCCGATGTTATTTGCATACAAGAAACAAAAGCTCAGATAGAACAATTACAAGCCAGTGAATTCTGGCCCGAAGGTTATTATTGTTTTTATCATGATGCTGAAAAAAAAGGTTATAGCGGTGTTGCATTGTATTGTCGCCAAAAACCAGACGAAGTTATAACCGGCATGGGAGACGGCGAATTTGACAGTGAAGGCAGGTATATTGAAGCAATTTTTTCCAATTTAAGCGTTATTTCCTTATACATGCCTTCTGGTTCCGCAAAAGAAGAGCGTCAACAGGTAAAATATCGTTGCATGGATCACATGATGGATAAATTGAAAAAAATGAAAGCATCAGGTCGAGATTATATTATTTGTGGTGACTGGAATATTGCCCACAAGAACGAGGATATTCGTAACTGGAAAGGCAACAAAAAAAACTCAGGGTTCTTACCAGAAGAACGTGCATGGCTGGACACCCTGTTTGATGAAATAGGCTTTATCGATGCTTTTCGAGAAATTGAACAACAAGAACATCAATATACCTGGTGGTCAAATCGTGGACAAGCATGGGCTAACAATGTTGGTTGGCGCATTGACTACCAAATATTATCGCCAAATTTAAAAGGTAAAGTTCTGTCTACAGAAATTTATAAAGAGCAACGCTTCTCAGATCACGCACCTTTAATAATTAATTACAACTCACTACATGAGTAAACAAGACGTCCACCCTAATAGCTGGTTCGAAACAATCAGCGCATTTACAAACCCTAAAGTTATCACAATGCTCTTTTTAGGTATCTCAGCAGGTGTACCACTGCTATTGATATTCTCCTCTCTCAGCTTGTGGCTAAGAGAAGCCGGGGTAGAACGTAGTGCTGTGACATACTTTAGCTGGGCGGCTCTCGGTTATTCATTCAAATTCGTTTGGGCGCCCTTAATCGACACCCTGCCCTTACCCATCCTAACTAAACTATTAGGTAAGCGACGTGCGTGGTTATTACTCTCTCAATTAATGATTATTATCGCCATTATTACGATGGCATTTATTAACCCCACATCAAGTACACTGACTGCAATGGCGTGGGCCGCCGTCTTCTTGGGGTTTTCATCAGCCACTCAGGATATAGTCATTGATGCCTACCGAATTGAAGCTGTAGATAAAGATTTACAAGCCTTAATGTCATCGACTTATATTGCTGGCTATAGAATAGGGATGTTACTCGCCGGTGCTGGCGCATTGTTCTTAGCCAGCTATTTTGGCTCAACACAAGACAATTATAGCTACCAAGCATGGCAATGGACGTATCTCATCATGGCAAGCGTTATGCTCATTGGCATTATAACGACATTGATTATAAGCGAACCCAAAAAACAGGAAAATAACAACCCCGTAATCAATCAAAAAGATCAACTTAGCTTTTTGTTGCTATTTACAATCGCCGTCACTGTCTTTATTGCCTGTTTTTATTACAGCGCTGATTTTTCACAATCATTAAAAGCCAATTTCACGTTGCTTGTTGCAAACACACATCTAGCAGCCTTCATAGTTGAGTTATGCCGACTGGCTTTTGCTATTTTCATAGCAGGAATAATTGCCAAACTAGCCATTCAACTAGGTATCATCAAACAACAAATGGTCGAACAAACTTATATCGCTCCCATCAAGGACTTCTTTCAGCGATTTGGCTGGTCAATGGCCTGGTTATTATTAGCCTTAATAGGCTTATACCGCATATCGGATATTGTACTAGGTGTGATTTCCAATGTGTTTTACCAAGACCTGGGATTCACTAAACCTGAAATCGCTAGCGTAGTTAAAAGTTTTGGACTCTTGATGACTATTGCCGGAGGCTTTCTCGGTGGTATTTTAACCATTCGATTTGGTGTCATGCGGATTCTTTTTGTTGGCGCACTATGTTCCGCCTTAACCAACTTGTTGTTTATGATGTTGGCACAGGCTGGTCATGATATGCCCTTGTTAATTATTGTTATTTCAGCTGATAATTTGTCTGCTGGACTAGCAAGCGCAGC
>CAZWEA010000222.1:0-1681 GCA_964632635.1 uncultured Cocleimonas sp.
TTTTTCTTTTAAAAAATACTCAACTGCTTTGACATCATGATTAGTGGTTTTTTCAATATCCTTGACCTGTTGTGCATCGCTTTCAGAGAAGGCGCTGATTATGGTATTAAGCTGTTGATTAGCCGATGAGCTTAAGGTAGGTACTTCGGTGATTTTTGGGTCATTCGCTAAAGCTTGTAACCAGCGAATTTCAACCTGCACACGAAAATGAATTAGTCCATATTCGCTAAATATAGAGCGAAACTCTTTTACTTTATCGGCGTAGCGTCCATCAATAGGTGAAATTGCGGTCAGTGAGGAGCGAGTCATAATAAGCGGTAGTGTTGTGAAAGTGAAAGAATATTTAGCTGTTTAGAGCTTGACTTGCAGTTTATATGCAAAGAGCACGAAGAATATAAATTACATTTATAGGTGGGAATTAATGCTTTTTCTTCGTGTTCTCTACGGAGAGTATAGTATTTAAGGATCCGGAAATTTAAATCGTGAAGTATCGCCTAAAGGTCGGGAGAAAGTATAGTTGGCAGGCGCGACTATAAAAATATTAGCGGTCTTGTGAAAGGCATTATGGGGCTCAGGAATTGATGCAAGAGCAGTAAACGGGCTAACACCTATAAAGACGGCTGTCCCAACTATGGTGGTAAGTAAACCTAATGGGCGGTAGATCAAAAGATCTACAGGTATAAAACTTTTATCGTAATCTTCGGAGCGATAAGGTTTTGGGTAGCGATATCTAGAGTGATGGTAAGGCCTAGAATGGTGATATTCAGACTGGTAAGAGCGGGAATGATGGGTGTCAGAATGATAAGGCTCTGCATAAGCCGAGCTTAAAAAAGTCACGGTTATTGACAGAAACAATGCAAGTGTAATATTTTTCATTTATTGCGATCTCCTGAAAGTTTTTTTAATGACAAAGAAAATTTTTCAAATCCTAACTCATTTCGGATAATTATCCAGCACTTATACTCACTGTATTCCAACAATTACCGTAATCTCTTTTTCTAAAGAGAGGGGGTTGTTGCAATAGTTATCCTACGTTTAGTGAGTGTCTCAAGTTGGAATGATAGTCAGCCAGTCAGTGAAAGTCCAGCCTTTGCCTTGTGAGAGCCGAAAAATAGTTGAAGCAATGCACTTAAAGGTGTAAAGACCAGACTCTGATTTTTGATCCTGGTCTTTACAAACGAGTAAAGTACTACTCTGGATGAATTAATTATTTTCCTGTGATTTTATCAGCTGCCTGATTGGCTAAATCGATACGCTTTTGCGAAGGTGGGTGGGATGAAAAAACACTATCTGAACCACCACCTAGTTCTTGTAGTCTCTTTTGGGCATTTGCTGCCGCGTAAGGGTCGCGTCCCAGCTTGTATAAAACGTTCACGCCGTATGCGTCTGATTGAAGTTCATCAGATTGAGAAAACTGGGCATTCAGAAAATCTTCAGCTACATCGCCATAAGCACCTGCTACATTACCGATAGTGCCGTCAGCAGCGGTTAAACCTTCTTTTGCGGCTTTTGCAACATATGCTTTTTTATACTGATTGAGTGAATGTTCATGCACGACGTGGCCAATTTCATGACCTATGACAGCAACTAATTCGTCATCATCCATTAGATCCATTAAGCCAGCATAAACCCGGACGGTACCGTCCGGCATTGCAAATGCATTGATATCACTTACCAAATA
>CAZWEA010000222.1:1781-3234 GCA_964632635.1 uncultured Cocleimonas sp.
GTTAAGCTGGTAGCGAAAATGCTTGCAAGTAGTAATGTTTTTTTATTCATAATAATCTTATTTTTATAGTGATAATCGATAATGCTTGGCTATATGGAGTGTATAGTTTTAGTCCAAAATAGACTGGCGCATAGTTTATAGGATTGAGACGCGAAACCCAACATTAATCAGAGATGATCATATTCTTACTGGTTAAGAGGTTTGTCTACAGAATTTAGCACTATAAAAATAAATTAGATATGAGTTAGTTCATAGGAGATATTAAAAAATAAGTGGATAATTATGGCCTGATGCATCTGGGTTTAAACAGTCTATACTTCGAATATTTATATGAAAATAAAAAGGATACTTTTTGCTCTGCTTTTTCTAGTTCCATTATTGGCCTGTGAAAAAAATGCTGAAATATCCACCCCAAAGAAATATAACAAGGAAGGTATTAGCTTTAATTATCCCAGTAATTGGGAAATAACTGAAGATGCATTTTCTGATGGTGTTTATCAGATTTCTGTGGAAACACCTGGGAATGCTATTTTTTTGATGATGATCTATAAAGAAACAAATGCAGTAGTACCTCTTTACAAGGTTTCAAAATTGTTTTCAGAAGCCTTCGCCGAAGTATTGCTCTTGGGTAAGCCTTCCACAAGTTCATTTACTCCGGTCACAAGAGTAAAAAAACAATGGAATAGCGCTGGAATAAGAGAGAAGTTTGATATTTCAATTCTGAAGCTAGTAATCCCTTATGAAAGAGAATTTCATTCCATAAAAAAATCTGGCAAAGTAGGCTACTTGATCAGCCAGGCAGAAGTAGAAGAGATGCCACATGTAGAACCAGGGTTCAATCTTATTCGTGAGACATTTTTAATCGAATAAATTGATCGCTTTTTTATTCGTCCTTGCTATTTTTGCAAGATCATAATAATTAGAAGTAATAGGAATTTATAAATATGAAAAATAATTCTGAGAATGATTTATCAGCAGCATCGTTTTCCACAGGTATAGCAAAAATAAAGGAAATTGAGAGGCTTACAACATGGGCTGTCTTTGGTCTTAGTATGATCACATTTGGGTTCTACACTTTTTTTTGGTTATTTAGCCGAACCAAAATATTGAATCAAAACTTGCATGAGGAAGATCGTATTGCATCTTGGATTCCAATCGTTGGAATTATCTCATTTATACTTTATTTTACTTTGTCTATTGCTCCTGTCCTAATCATTTCATCAAGCCCTGAGTTAGCAACTACTTTGATGGGTATTGGGGGAATGATAGGTCTTGTTTACATTGTTATGTTTTTAGTTTGGATATTTAAATTCCGTTCTCGCTTAAATTTACTTTCTGAGAGTAATTCTGGTGAAAAATTTTGGTTGGGTGGGATTTTGACATTCTTTGCAAATATTTTGTACTTTCAATGGAAAATTAATCAAATACACGATCATGGGTAATTAGAGCTTAG
>CAZWEA010000223.1:0-1288 GCA_964632635.1 uncultured Cocleimonas sp.
CCACGCTATTGGATGGCTCATCTGTTGTCCAACTAATAGTTGCTGTCGAATCTGTCACCGTTGCTTGGGTATTGCTAATAACAGGGGCTGTGGTGTCTAACGCAGTCGCCACTGTAGTAAAAGTCTTATCTACACTCCTAGCAATATTCTCAGAAGGGTCTGTTGAATTAATTTGATAATGATATTCAGTGCCGGGTAGCAAATTTACTAATGTAAGGCTATGAACGACAACATCTGTCCCCGTAGAAGCATTTAAACCATACCCCGTTCCTGTCCCGTAATTGATTTGACTATCCGATACTTCGTCTGTCACCCATGTTATGGTTGCGGTTGTCTCTGTTACCGCTACTTGGCTATTACTAATCAAAGGCGCTTGAGTATCAGCACCAACAATGACAGGTGCAACACCATCCACTCTAAAATAATCAATCAACGTTGTATGTTCGGGTGGGGTATGTCCTGCATTACCACCAAAAATTGCTACAGAGCTTACCTGTAAAGTATGTACAAAAGAACCCGCCACTAGCCACTGCGTCCCTTCATAAGAATAAGACATTGTCCATTGATCTCCATTTCTAACAACACGAAGATATAAGGTGTTGCCACCTGTAATAATCGAATGAAACCGTACACTAGGGTTTCCATTCGCAAAACTGGCAGAAAAAACTCGGGTAACAGAGCCATCATTATAAAAATCAAAGCGAACTAAATTGGAGGCATCTTGCTCTACCGTAAAGCCCTGCATTTGATACTTCATCGACAACGGCGAAACAAATTTAGCTTCTATTTCAAAATCTGTATTATTAGCTGTCTGTCTAATGCGCGGAGCAAATAATTTATTCTTCCAAAGATCATGACTAATTCCCGCAGGAACAACAATAGATGCCTCTACACCTGTTGTAGACAAAGAGCTATCCCCAATAGGATCATAAAAACTCCACACATTAGCGTTTAAATCACCATTAAAATCATCCGATACCATGCCTGATGGGCTGGTAGGGAGTGTATTTGTCGTAAAGGTAAGATCTTCGCTACTCGCCGTATTATCACTGCCATCTGTAGAGATTAATTGATAATGATAGCCCGTATCCGGTTGTAAGTTCGTCAAGGTAAGACTGTGTGAAACAACGTTTCCTGTCTCATCAACCAGCGTGCCATAACTGCTATCCAGTCCATAATCTACTGCGCTAGTCGATACTTCATTAGTCTCCCAAGTAATCGTCGCCGTAGAATCGGTCAGCGCACTGACTTGAATATGACTGATAACAGGCGGTATCCTGTCAATAAA
>CAZWEA010000223.1:1388-3188 GCA_964632635.1 uncultured Cocleimonas sp.
AATAGGGTTAACAATCACATTCCCAAAAGTAACATCCCCTTTGTAAGACACCAATAAAACAGATCCATCCCGCGTTGGAACCTCTGAATTAATATTCCAATCAACAGGTTCAGGCTCATTTTGTGGCCAAAATTTTACATTAAAGCGGCTCATTCCATTCACTAAAGGCTCAGAAGCCGTTTTGAGCATATAGGGAATATTTTTAGCAATAGAAACCGGTTGTGTTGCTTTTACCACCTCCCAAGTATTAGGGCCAGGAGGAAGCCCTCCGTATGTCACAATTTCAAGAGACGCATTATAAATAGGTCCCCGAATCCAAGCTAATGCTTGTAATGGCCACTCTATTCGGGGCGATTCAACACCTGTATGTCCTTGCCAGCCAACACCAAACCCCACACCCGAAAAGCCTGAATGGAAAGTCATAGGAACGGTCACTTCATAATCACTTGACCAGTTCATATCACCTAGCGCTATCGCACGGTCATAACCCTTTTGATCTGTTCGAATACCATCAGGGCTTAATTTCCACAAACCATCAACCACATGCGCAATACTTTCAATATTTTCAATGGAAGTTAGGCTTCCCCAATCAGCGGTGTATGAAAGAGGCCAGATATTCCCTGGCTGATAATCAATAATAACCACATCTGTAGCAACCAAACCACTCACATCAGTGGCTGTAATCTCCACCGAATTAGAACCGCTGCTTAACGTGTCATAATCAATCTCAATATTAAAATCCCCTTTCCTCTCTAAGCGATTAGAGTTGGGGCCCAATGGAGATACCATCTCAGGCCCGCCATTAATTTTATAAGTTAAGCTGGATAAGCCGACATGAGACAATACATTCCCTAAGATATTAGCCCATTTCTGGGTAATCCCTTTTTCACCAAAGGGCTGATTCCCTCCATACCAAGCATTAACAACAGGAGGATCTGCCACCCATGTATCGTTATCAACAAGCGGGGAATCCACATCCATAAAATAATCAACACTGGAAAGAAAACTGGGGTTTGACCCTGCTGTACCCGCGAAAAATCCCACCTCAGTTACACTTAAGCTTTGAGTAAACGTAACCGCATCCGTCCATGTCGTTCCATCATCAGAATAACGAAATGTCCACTCATCTCCTGAGCGAATCACACGTCGATATTTTGGATAATTTGGAAGTGCGATAGGCGCTTGGTGAATCTGATGAGTAGATCCATTGACATAAGCAACAAAAAGTTTGGGTGAAGGCGTTGAAAAAATATCAAAGCGCAAAAAAACATCATCCGCTTGCTGAACGATAATCCCTTGTAACTGCGTGTTAACTTGACCTGGGGTCGTCTCAACTTTCAGTTCAATACCAAAATCAGTATTGCTTGCAGGCTGTAATAAACGAGGGGCGGTATTATTTGTTACCCATAAATCATGACTTATTCCGCTCGGTATACTGATGACGGCATTCGTTCCGTCTAACAACAAGGTTGATTCGTTAACCTCATTACTCTTGGCATCATCAGAATCATTATCAAGATTGTAAGGGTCATAAAAACGCCAAACAGGATTTTCTTCTAATGTTGTTGCATTAAAATCATCGGAGAGAAAAGCAGAGGCATTAACAACATTCGGATAAGCCAAGGTGATTGCTATTAACATGACCTGACTCAAAACACCCCAAGTATTCACTCGAAAATTCATTCCACACACCGAAAATAGTATTTAAAGAATAAATACTAGCACCCATAAATCACTTAAATACGGTACTCCAGCACGGTTTAACAGGAAATAAAAATTTATTTTTTGGAAACAAAAGGA
>CAZWEA010000224.1:0-3146 GCA_964632635.1 uncultured Cocleimonas sp.
AAAATGTATGTATTAAGCTTAAGCTGTTGATTAATAATAACTAAAATTTCAAACCGATTGTCGGATATGTTTTGAATGTGAGCACCAGTTGTCACTTTATAACATTAATTGTCTGATTCGTGTCTAAAGTTAACCATCAATATTATTGATTGAGCAGTAGCATTTGTATTATCAAAGTAATAGCATCAGAACTTTGTGTATTTACTAAAGTAGGATAAAACCCAGCAAGTTCAAAACGAACTTCATTCCCAGATTTAGCATTGTTAGCGCTATTTGCTTGTCCTTCAACAATGCCACAAGGGCTTCCATTACAGTCAATATTAGGATTTGAGAATTTACCTGCTTGAGGTCGGTCATAACTCATTACAGTTGCAAAGGTTCCTGAACCGTCATCATGACCATAGGAGTAATCAAAAACCCCTCCAGAACCAGCATGGTCTCTATCATGCGCGAAACCAAAGTTATGGCCTATTTCATGTGCAAGACTGTAGTCACTACAGAAGAAAAATTTATTTCCAACAGCATAGTCACCATTGTGTACAATTGAAAAGCCATACGCTTTATCAGAGTTTGGCATTGTTCCAGTTGCTGAATTTCCTAATATATAGGCAATACCGCAACTTCCATTATGTAAGGCTTTAAAGTCACGCATAAGAACCACTAAGTCAGCCCCTTTACTTGCACGAAGCGCTGCAACAGTAGAGAACACACCTGAGCCGCTTTGTATTTCAGCTAGAATTGTTCCAATTGAACTATCATTGTCGGCATTAATCTCTCCACTATGAACAAGATTCACCTCTATTGACATTTCGCTATCAACGTAAGATGTATTAGTGACATTGATTAATTGATTTATTCGAGATTCGACAGCATTAACGCTACCTAGGCTGGATACAAGTTCTGGTGTATACAAAACCATAACATCGATTGTAGCAACACCTACGGGTGCAGCATTTGCTGTAGGGAAACTTCTTACGTTATTTTCTATAGTATTTTCGAATCTAGAAATATCAGGAATAATTCCATCATTCTCATTACCTGCAGGGATATAATTCTTAAGCTGTGTAGGTGTTAGTAAATACTCTTCATTATTTTTTATTTCTATTTTAAATACACCATCTTCAGTCTTGATTGTTGCATTACTACCATTATGACCCTTTGTAATAATAACTCTATTGTTAGTATTAGCAATGAATCCAATTAAGCCAATGTCTCCGTTTGAGTGAGTCACTTTCTTTTCAATCGTAATTTGATAGGTCTTACTTTGGTTTTTAAAAGAAATACTATCGCCAACATCTGCATGTTGAATATCAGAATTAACTGAAACTTTAGTATTTATTGTATTGGTTTCATTTTTTGCAAGGTTTTGTTGAGTCTTTGAATGCTGAGAGGGAGAAGGTGAATTAATAAGCAACTCATAATCATTCGCACTAGCAAAAGAAACAGTAAAAAATAACAATAAACCAATCAAACTACTTTTCATCTCAATACCTTTTTTTTATTTTTATGCTCTTACAAGGATTCAGAGTAACTAGATTAGAGTTATTATTTATTCTGAATGTTAAATGTTAAGAGCCTATAGGCTAGAGAATAGCAGTTAGGCTTATAAAAACCTAATCACAGAGCTACCTTCAGTCGTTTTGAAGTATTCAGCTTAATTTAATTTATTAGCTTAAAAAACTTAATTAATCCCAAATCATCTCATCAAGTCGAACTTGGTCTTCATTAGTGGCTGAGCAATCCATCAAAGCTTTATACAGTTCATCTTGTTCGATGATGTAATGCTTTCCATTTTCATTCTGAATATAGGCTGCCCAAGGTACAAACTGACTCAGTGGAAAATGTTGTCCAGTATTCGGTGAATAGTCAATATTTAGACCTGCGATGTAGATAAGGTTTTTACCCTGATAGCTTTCTTCCTTTACAATTGAGCGATACGCTTTATCAAACTCTATTTGTACATTGATCTCAGCCGCACTGAGCATTGGATTGCCTGATGTAACCACCCAAGGCATGAATTCATGTAAGTTAATTAACATACGGTTAAAATCAGATTCTTCACGTTCAAATCTAAATAATGTGGGTTGTAAATGACTGTTAATCGGTTTTGCTTTTTCTTCTGACCAGTTATATTCCTGTACTTTTAAGTACTCTATAAGCTCATCAGAAACTGCATAGACATGTGAAGTGCTGAGTATTTTAATGGGCTTAAGTATTTCACCAGAATCTTTATCGTGTTGTACCATTTGATCAAGGTTTAAAAATAAACCTTCTTTGTAATTCTGTTTAAGTAACTGTTTATCGATAGTAATCTGATATTGATCATCCACTTTTTGTAATAATGTATTTTCTTGTGCAAATGAATATTCTGTTAAATACCATTCTAAGGTTGCATGAATTTTTCCGCAGTTAGATGAGAAATGTTGACCTTCAGTTTGCAGCCGGCGATAACGACCAAAGCGTTGTGATAAAGGCTCATAACCGACATGGCTCGCCTGTAAAATAACCAAGTCTTTACCATGGTGTGCATGAGGCGCATGACGACCATGTGCCATAATTCCACCTACAAGACCATGATCAAACGGAAAAGCACCAAAGTGTTTGCTCATTAAAATAATGGGTAAACCTTGGCTTTCATCAGAACAAAAAGCACGTGAAGGCGTGATCTTCCCAGGCTCCATCCCTTGCTTGATACAGAAGTTATAAAACTGCGCCATAAACTTATGATAGGCAATACTATGATTTTCAATCTGAAAATCACCAAGAATAGAACGTAGCTTAAGATTTCTAATCATCTTTGGTGTAAATACTCCGATAGCTAATTAATTTAACAAGTTAAATAGGTGCAATTGTGTAAAAAGGGTGGGGGTGCCATATAGTTTACTATAAGGTTCCATAAGTAATAGAAGAATTTTTATCTTTCTAAAAGAAGTAATTGTAATATGGTTATGATTTCCTCAGGGCTAGAGTTATTCTGCACATCATAAAAAGTAATTGTTTTTGAATTAGAAAGAAAAATACCATCTATAGTTGCAGTAATAGTGACAATTTCAGTATTTGTATTGTTAATAGTGGCTGTGTAAGTGCCATCCTCGTTATCTATTACTTCTGATAAAATAGCACTTCCTGTTTTTAATAATACTACA
>CAZWEA010000225.1:0-3131 GCA_964632635.1 uncultured Cocleimonas sp.
TTTATTATTTTATTCATTATTAGTATTAAATCATGATTGCTTAGTACAGTCGAAATAGTCTCTCTGTTTTTTACTACGAGATGCTGACATAAATAACTAAAAAGATAGTGCGTATGTTATTTTATTCTATAAATCATCGTTTAATTGAGAGCAGTCATTGTTAAACACATGAAATACTTATCATTGCTAATTTATTGTTTATTTTCATCGTTGCAGATCTATGCAATTGATAAGTTAACAATTGGTGTTCTTGCATACAATGGAAAGCAACAAGCAATAGAGCGCTGGCAACCCACTGCAAATTATCTTAAAGAGCAAATTCAAGGCTATCAATTTCAAATTGAGCCACTCACACATGAAGAATTCAAACATGCTATCAACAAAGGAAAGCTGGATTTCATATTAACCAACCCTGGTCACTACGTTCGTCTTGAAGTGGCTTTTGGCGTAACACGTATCGCTACTTTCAAGTCCAAATTTAACAATCAAGTTTTCACTCAGTTTAGTTCTGTTATCTTCACCAAGAAAGACAGCGATATAAATACACTTGAAGATTTATCAGGACACTCCTTCGCTGCAGTGAGTGAAGAGGCCTTTGGTGGCTTTCAATTGGCTCAAAAAGCATTAAAGGATAAAGGAGTTAATGCCCTAAAAGAGATGGACTTACTCTGGCTAGGGTTTCCTCATAAGGATGTGGTTAAAGCAGTTATCGCTGGTAAAGCAGATGCAGGAACAGTTCGTAGTGGAATTTTGGAAAGAATGGCAGCGAAAGGCAGTATCGACTTATCTCACTTAAAAATCATCGAAAATAAGAAAAATAGAAAATTTCCAATATTACACAGTGTTAGTTTATATCCTGAATGGCCCTTTTCTAAACTTCCTCGTACTGATTCCACAATTGCTAAAAAAGTAGCCATTGCATTATTTAACATGAAAGAAAATGAAGTGGCGGCACAAGAATCTTTAGGCGCTGGATGGACGATCCCACTAGAATACACCTCTGTACATGATGTATTTAGATCATTACAAATTGAGCCCTATCCCCCTGCTCCTCTGAGTTTAAACAAGTTTTGGCAAGCATACTATCCCTGGATTTTTGTAATTAGCCTATTATTTTTAAGTAGTATTTTAATGTTGCTCAGATTCATTCGCACCAATTCCCAACTTAAGTCAACACAGCAAACATTGTTTAATCATCAAAGCCAATTAGAAGAAAAAGTAAAGCAACGCACCGAAGAATTACACCAATCTAATGAGGCATTACAAGAGGATATAGCTTCACGAATTAAATCGGAACAAACCTTGAGTGAAGGTTGCGATGCATTGCAATCATTGTACAGTATTTCACTTAGAAATGATCTAACGCGAGAACAACGTTTGCAGTCTCTCGTTGATATGGTGCGCCATTATTTAGGTTCTGAGTATGCATTACTCTCTAGTTTTGAGTCTGAACAGTTTAAACCTTGCACAGTTAGCCCTGCTAACCAAGAAATATCCGCACCATTGAGTGAAAGCTATTCGATGCAGGCTATTCATGATCAACAAACTATTCATTTTAAGGATAATAATGACTGGCAAGATTATATAGCCTGTCCAGTCTATTTTAATGGACAATTACATTGTTTGCTTGAATTTGGAACAACACATCAATTTCAAGCAGAAAGTAACGATGAAAAGGTAGGGTTCTCATCTGAGCTGAGTCGTAGAATTCTCCATCTGGTTTCACAATGGGTTAGCAATGAAATTATAATGGATGAAAATGAAAAAACTGTAGCAGGTGAATATAAAACCTTCGTACAGCACTCTGCCCATATAACACCACGGGAGTGGGAGGTTTTAGCATTATTAGTACAAGGTGGATCTACTAAATCAATTGCAAAGTTATTAAATTTAAGCACTAAGACCATTGAGCTTCATCGTTCAAATCTACTCCGAAAAACTAAAACGAAGTCTTCGATTGAATTAGTAAAGCTGACCGTTTTATCAGGGATTCTCAATAAACACTAGTAGAAACCCTAGGTTAATTCTAGTAATCAGACTTATTGTTTAATATAAATTTTTCATCACATACTTGATCTTCATTAAAACAAGCAAGGAGAGAGAAATGAAGATCGAAAAAATTAGCAAAACCTTAGCAGTCGTTACCAGTTTATTATTATTGTCGACCCCTAGTTTTGCAAAAAAGGATGATTCAGGACTAGGCCATGACTACCGAACATTTAACAGTGGTGGTGAAATCGAATACGGTAAAATTGGTGATTCTTATACCGCTGATTTAACCATTTATGTGGCGGGAAATCAGTTCATGGCAATGGAAGAACTTATGACTGACTTTCAGAAGAAGCATTCAAATATTAAAAAAATCTACTTAGAAACTATCCCACCAGGACAAATCCTAAAAGGACAAATCTTAAAGCAAGGTGAGATTAATGGTCAGAAAACGGCACAAAATCCTGATTTGTTTGCTAGTGTAAATCTTGGTCATTTAAAAAAGTTGAAGAAGAAAGGAGTAATGGATGAATATAAAATCTACCTCCACAATAAGCTTGAGCTAATGGTTGCGAAAGGTAACCCGAAAAATATTAAAGGTGCTAAAGATTTAGGACGTGATGATCTAGTTCAATCACACCCTAATCCTAAAACAGAAGGTATTTTTAAGTTCTACGGTTCTCAAATGCTCAAAGACCTCGATTTACATGAAAAAGTAACAGGGGGGAAAATCTGTAAAAGTTGTTGGGCAGTCGAAGGTAAAACATGGTTCACATCGCGCCATCATCGTGAAACACCACACCGTATCGAAAAAGGTGAAGCCGATGTAGGTATTGTTTGGACAACCGAAGTACAACATGCAAAGGCAGAAAATAGACCTATTGAAGGTGTTGCAATTAAGGCTCCTTATAACATGCAAGATAAAGTGAGCTATGCGATAGGTAAATTAACTACAGGTAGAAATCCTGCCAGTGCTGATACCTTTTTGGACTATCTTAGTACAGATGCAGCACAAAATATTTATGCCAGTTATGGCTTTGGTAAAGCATCCGCTGATGAATTGAAGATCAAGTCAATCCCATAATTTTCTGTAAAAAAATCTCATAATACTGAACAGCAACTCAAAAATGAGTTGTTGTTCA
>CAZWEA010000226.1:0-3104 GCA_964632635.1 uncultured Cocleimonas sp.
TAAATAGGGCAAACGAGATTGCCTAATTTCTCCGTCAGTTTCATATTCTCAGAATAATCCACTGGCACATCAACAATCACAACGGTGTTATCAGTAAAAGCTTTTTCTAAGGTTGGTAATAATTCATCGGCACTTTCAACTCGATAACCCTTGGCTCCAAAAGATTCTGCATATTTAACAAAGTCAGGATTATTAAAAGATATATTACTTTCACGTCCATAATGACGTAGCTGATGCCACTTAATTAAACCATACTGACTGTCATTCCAAATCATAATAACAATGGCAATATTGTGTCGTAGTGCCGTTTCAATTTCTTGTGAGTTCATCATAAAACCAGCGTCACCCGTAATCGTCATGACATTTCTGTCTGGATTAACCATCTTCGCTGCTATAGCCCCTGGAACGCCAATTCCCATTGAAGCGAAGCCATTAGAAATAATACAGGTATTGGGTTTTTCACAGCGATAAAGGCGTGCGATCCACATTTTATGAGCGCCCACATCAGAAATTAAAATATCATCCGCTGCAAGTGCTTTTCTACTATCGGATAATATGCGTTGGGGCTTTAAGGGAAAGCCTTGGTCATTTTCAAAATCACTTAATTCTGCCTTAATCATTTCTCGTAAGGCGGAGGTATAGGTTTTCTCATGTACTTTGGTGATCTTTGCAATACTGTCTAATGAAGCACCTATTTCACCCAACACTCCTGCGGCTAAAATATAGTGTTTATCTACCTCAGCATATTGCTCATCAATATGAATAATTTTCTTATCGGCTGTTGGGTGCCAAAGATGTGGATGATACTCAACCATATCAGAACCGACACAAATAATGACATCTGCGCGATCAAATCCGCAGGCGACAAAGTCATGTGCTTGTAAGCCGACTGAACCTAGGCTCAATGGATGAGAAAAAGGCAGACAGCCTTTTGCCATAAAAGTTTGAGCTACTGGTATATTTAACTTCTCCGCAAAATCAATAAGATTTTGATGTGCCCTACCCCTTACAACACCATTACCTGCAAGAATAATAGGCATTTTAGAATCTGAAATAAGTTGAGCTGCTTGCTCTATTTTTGACTGCGGTGCCACAGAAGGCACGGGTGACTGGACTTTGAGTGGCTGACTGCTTTGCTCTACTGTCTCTTTAGCAATATTTTCTGGGAAACTAATAAAGCTACCACCGGGCTTTTCAGCCTCAGCATCTTTAAACGCTTTGCGTACAATTTCTGGTGTAATATTGGGTTCTAAAATTTCAGTGCTGTATTTTGATATGGGTTTAAATAAACTAACTAAATCTAAAATTTGATGACTCTCTTTGTGCATTCGCGTTGTTGCACCCTGTCCAGCAATAGCTACAATCGGTGCTCTATCCATATTCGCATCAGCAAAACCCGTAATTAGATTTGTCGCACCAGGTCCTAATGTGGCTAAACAAACTCCTGCCTTTCCTGTTAGTCTGCCATAAACATCAGCCATAAATGCGGCACCTTGCTCATGTCTTGTCGTGACAAACTTTATGGAGCTATCCAGTAAGGCATCCATTACCGCAATATTCTCTTCGCCTGGAATTCCAAAAATATATTCAACCTCTTCATTTTCCAAACATTTAACTAATAATTCCGCAGCTGTTGTCATCAAATACACCCTAGTTTAAGTATTATTTCTAAAGTTTAGTACGAAACAAATTAAGTTGTAGACTCTAGCCATAAATATATTTATTTATTATTGAATAAACCTACAAATAATAAGAGTATTCATGTATCATTCGCGACCTTATATTAGCAACTCCTAATACTTAGGTTACACATGACAACTAGCAATACTGAAACAACAAAAAACATCCAATCAAAGTTACTCACTAAAGACACAATGAAAAAGGCGCTCGCCTTTGCAGCATTTGCCTTATTGGCTATGTATTTAGCTACTATTTCTCCGAGTATTACTATTGCATGGGTAGTCGCTATTTTAGTGTTGACGATTTATTTGTTTGTTTTTGAAATTGTGGATATCGATGTTGCTGCGATAAGCATAATGGTACTGCTAGGTTTAACCACATTATTTGCTCCCATTATGGGCTTAGAAAAAGGCTTAGTAGATACCAAACATCTTTTTGATGGTTTTTCTAGTAACGCAGTAATGTCTATTATTGCAGTAATGATTATTGGCGCAGGACTCGACAAAACAGGTTTGATGGGAAAAGTTTCAAACTTTATTCTTAATATTGGCGGTACTTCAGAGAAACGTATTATTCCGATTATCTCAGGTACTGTGGCGATTATTTCATCATTTATGCAAAATGTTGGCGCTACGGCTTTGTTCCTTCCTGTCGTTTCTCGTATCTCTTCGCGCGCTAAGATTCCTATGTCTCGCTTGCTAATGCCAATGGGTTTTTGTGCAATTCTTGGTGGTACAGTAACGATGGTTGGCTCATCACCACTTATTTTACTGAATGATCTTATCAAGACCTCTAATGACCATTTGCCAGATGATCAAAAAATGGAATTATGGTCAATCTTTTCTACCACACCAGTTGGATTAGCATTAGTAGTAACGGGCATCCTATATTTTATGATTTTTGGGCGTTTGGTTTTACCTAGTATTAAAGCACAGGATGATGGTGCTGGTAGCGGTGAAGATACTATGGATTACTTCAATACGGTTTATGGTCTTGATTACAAAATGCATGAAGTCGTTGTCACCGATGACAGTGAACTTATTGGCAAGCGCTTGGATGATATTGAAGATGACTATGATATCCGCATCATCGCAACTAAATTACCAGGGCAAGAAACACGCGTAGGCCCTGGTGCTTTAGATCGTGACACAGGTCTAAAAGCAGGCATGGTGTTAGGTATCGTTTCTGAATTTAAAGACCTCTCTCGTTTTGCCAATAAACTTCACCTTAAACTGCGACCAAAACTGCGCACTTTTGCAGAAGACTTATCACCTAATAAAGCGGGTATCGCTGAAGTACTTATTCCTCCCAGCTCTCATTTGATTGGTAAAAGTGCGCGTGATATTTGGTTACGCAAAACACATGGAATCGCTATGGTAGGTTTACACCGTGATGGCGAAACCATGCACGAAGATGAAGATATC
>CAZWEA010000227.1:0-3086 GCA_964632635.1 uncultured Cocleimonas sp.
ATCATTCTGGTCATTTAACGATGTAGCTACTCCGTTTAAACCCTATCGGGGTAAAGAAGATGCATATACAGATTGCACAGAAAGTGGTTCCGATGGTTATCTTGACCTGCAACTAAAGTTTCAAACACAGAATACTGTTGAAATGCTTGGCGTCGTTTCTGATGGAGAACAACGCGTACTATATCTGACTGGTAATTTAAAAGAGGAATTTGGGGGCACAGCAATAACAGGTGAAGACATTATCATTATCATGAAAAAAGGTAAATAACGAGGAAAAAGGAATAGCTAGAAATTCTGAGGAACAATACTTTATTATTCTGTTTTTTAGTCCTGAGAGATGGTTGGAATTGAATAAGCATAATGTTGGGTTGCCAAAGAAACGGCAGCCCAACCTACGCTTAATGTTAATAACGACGATACTCCTGAGTGGAATAAGTTGGGAGGGGCAAGTTCAGCAGAATCATCCTCTAAACAAAGCTAAAGACTTGTCGAATAACCAGTAACAATTTTGTTTCTTATTATGAAAAATATCCCCATGTAGATGTTTTTTATACATTTTATCATTTAAATTCTTGGGAAAAATAAGTAAAGTAGGTTAGAATTCATATCTGACGGATAGGGTCGAAAGACTTTTTCCGTTAGTTCAATTGTGTGGGCGATTTGTTTTGGTTTACAAAAACATACCCTACCCAAGCATTAAACAGAGTGGCTTACCACTCAGAATTTAATAACCATAACTTTGACAACACTCAAGGATATTTACGTTATGAACACAAAAAAAGAACGATTCAAGTTAATTTCTATTTTTACAGTTGTATGTCTATCCCCTTTATTACAGGCTCAGTCAGACAGGCCAGAAGCAGAAAAACCTTCTCAAACTATATTATCAGGAGAAACGCCGCAAGGCTTATCTAGTAGCGAATGGAGCAGTATCCAGCAGCAACTTAAACAAGCCAAATACCGACCTTATTCTGATAAAAAAGGTGGGTATCATTCTTCAAACCCAGCCCATGGTTGGCAAATCCATTATGCTGCTAACGGCACGACGACACTCACCCCACGTAACAAATCTGCTAAACCCTATCACCTGAGTATGAAGCTGAATGCTATTGGTTATCAGACCTTACAGTCTTTAGACAATCCAAAAGTAATCAGCCAGAAAGATTTTAATGTTACATATCAATGGAATGACAATCTGCAAGAATGGTGGATAAACTCAGGCCAGCAACTAGAGCAGTGGTTTGTATTGCAACATAAGACAGAAGGAAATAACAAACAACAACCGTTAACATTACAAATGACTTTGCAAAGTGAGCTAAAAGCCGAGTTAAAACAAAATACACTAACTTTTACCGATGAGGCTGATACGAATATTAGCTACAACAAGCTAAAAGTATGGGATGCTCAAGGTAAAGAAATTCCAGCTCAAATGCACCTAGCAGGGAATACGCTTAGCTTGCTAGTGAATGACCAACAAGCTCAGTATCCTTTGACGATTGATCCTAGTTTTACACAGCAGGATTATGTGACAGCATCTACCATAGACGATAAGGATAGATTTGGGCATTCTGTTGCTATTTCTGGTGATACTTTAGTCGTTGGGGCTTACTTGGAGGATAGTGATAGTACAGGAATTGATGGTAATGAAAGTAATAATTTAGCCGATAACTCTGGCGCTGTTTATGTATATACACGCTTAGATGACTCGTCATGGGAGAGGCAGGCATATATTAAAGCTTCTAATGCAATGAAAGGTGATTATTTTGGGTACTCTGTTGCTATCTCTGGGGATACTTTGGTAGTGGGGGCGCATAGAGAGGACACTGAAGGTCGTAAAGAAAGTAATGATTCTGGCGCAGCCTATGTTTTTATGAGAGACGGTTCAGGTTGGCAGCAAAAGGCTTATCTAAAAGCATCCAATACAGGTAGTAAGGATCATTTTGCTCGTTCTGTTGCTATTTCTGGTAATACTCTGGTCGTGGGAGCAATTAATGAAGATAGCAATAGCACCGGGATTAATGGTAGTGAAGGTAATGATGATTCAGGAAGTCTTTCTGGAGCAGCCTATGTCTTCACTCTCGAAGAGGAATCGGATTCTTGGGAACAGGAAGCCTACCTTAAAGCATCTAATACAGCGAAAGGAGACCATTTTGGCTGGTCTGTTGCTATTTTCGGTGATACTTTGGTGGTAGGAGCCCATCATCAAGGTAATAACTCTGGCGCGGCTTATGTGTTCAACCGTACAGAATCTTCATGGGAACAGCAAGCCTATCTTAAAGCATCTAATACAGAGAGTGGTGATGCGTTTGGTCATTCTGTTGGTATTTCCGGCGATACTCTTGTGGTAGGAGCAGCTTTTGAAAGTAGTAATAGCACTGGTATTGATGGTGATCAGAGCAATAATTTACTTCAAGAGTCTGGTGCAGCTTATGTCTTCACTCGCATAGGCTCATCATGGGAACAAAACGCATATTTAAAAGCATCTAATACGGGAAATGAAGATCGTTTCGGTTACGCTGTTGCCATTGTAGATAATACTCTGATAGTGGGAGCACGTTATGAAGATAGCGAAAGTACTGGAGTTAATGGTGATGAAACTAACCCTTCAGAACCAGACTCTGGTGCCGCATATGTATTTACCCGTTCGGGATCATCTTGGAACCAATCTGCCTATTTAAAATCATCTACGATAGGGCCAAACCGATTTGGTCACTCTGTTGCCATTTCAGGAGATACGATGGTGGTAGGGGCTTCTTTAGACGACGATGATAATCAGTCAATAAGTGCTTCTGGTGGCTCCTATCTATTCACTGTTATCCCACCCCATATTCTCCCCGATAACCAATGGCATCAAATCAGCCTTCCTATGAACCCTAAAGACAAAAATACTGTAACTGATATTTTTGGTGATGATGGACTAGGAACATATGACACTAACTGGGTTGTTTATTCTTTCAATAGCACTAATTATGTAAAATTAGCACCAACTGATACTCTTAAACAAGGCGTTGGGTATTGGATTTTCCAGAACACAGGCAGTGAAAAAACACTAGAAATGCCAGTAGGAAGTGCAACAACCCCCATTT
>CAZWEA010000228.1:0-3079 GCA_964632635.1 uncultured Cocleimonas sp.
CTACCTTTGCTTGCCCCATCCATCCCTGTGAAATACGTTATGTTCCTCATTCCTGTAAAAGCCGATTTTGTTTGGTCTGTGCCAAAGTTCAAATTGATAAGTGGGTGGCAGACATGAATCGGCTTTTCCCAACTGTTCTTATTTTCATGTTACGTTCACAGTCCCTTCTCAATTCCGAACACTACTTTTTCAGAAAAGGGAGTTACTCAATGCCGTTTTTTTCGCCAGCACTGAAACGCTCATCTCTTTCTGTAAAGAGTAGGGGGTTTCTTCCCGCAGTAACCGCTGTTCTTCATACCTTTGGCAGTGATCTGAAGCGACATGTGCATGTTCACATCATTATCAGTGCAGGTGGCTTAAAACTATCCGGTAAGGCTGAACGTTACACCCGGTTCGAGCAAAGAAAACAACGCAATCCCAAAGCCAGAACGAAGAAAGTGTCGGTATTAACCCACAATCCTGAATGGATGTCATGGACTAAATTCCCCTACAAAATGCTACAAAAGCGTTACCAAGCTCTTCTCATTAAACATCTTAAAGAATAAATTGATAGAAAATTGGCCTGGAACTGGGTTTACCGTCAGAAATAATTAATCGCCATATTTTTCTGGAACCAAGATTAGGAGTTTGAATACTTGGTGAAGTCAAAAAACAATACGCTGACTTACTAAGGCTGGTCGGTAAAATCTATATTGAAGAGCTCTATATCTGAGACTGTTGCTAGTGCTCTGGCAAGTTTAATTTTATTGATGAACGCAATGCATGTAGGTTTAAGCATTGCGTGCGCAGTAAAACAGTACTTGCCCGTTGGGGATTACATTTGTTAAGGATTGACAGAGATGATGCCGACTTGAGTGGTAATATTTACGCCACCCACTTTTGGGGCGTTGATACCAACGTTAGTTACCTGGTTCGAAACCATTCCTCCGAAGTTATTCCTGCTGGCAACATTTTGGGTAAAGTTACCAGTAGTCAGGGTCTGAATGGTTGCTTTCGAAATCACCGTTCCGAAGTCACTTCCGTTGGTAACATTTTGGATAATGTTATCAGTACTCAGGGTGTTAAAGGTTGTAGTAGTACCAACATTGGCATCGCTACTTTTACCTATCGTAGTGGTGATGACTTTTTCGTTAGTGAAGGGATCGCTAGATGGGAGAGTTCTTGTGGCACTGGAATCAGCACTAACCGCCGATTTACCACTAGCAGAGCCCGTAGTTCCAGCATTGGAAGTGGCATCCCCACCGTTTCCACTAATAGCATTAGTATTAACATTTCCGAAATTGATTGGCGCAGCTGACGCCGTAGCTGATCGCGTTTGCTTGGCGATCTTATCAGTATCTTGGTTGGTTATGGGTGGCTCTTTTGTTTCCTGTTCCGCTAGCTTATTTTCCATTTCAATTTTTTTGTTTCGTTGCATCTCATGATATTCTTTGGCTAATTGGTTAACTATTCTTGCAGCTATCTCAGGATTTATAGCTTTATAATCGATATTGATAATGGGGGTATTTTTAAACTGTGTAACTTTCAGGTTTTGTAAAAAGTAGTCCGTCATATTTGCTAATCTTTCTGCAGCTTGTCGTTCTTGTCCCAATTTTGATGTTGGAGCTTGTTTTTGACGATTAACGGATACAGCAACCATAAATTCTGGAATAGTGCTTAATTGCAAGATGTCTATCACGCGACCAGCTAACTGTCTAGATGTTAGCTCATTAATCTTTTTCTGGGCAGCTTCCTTATCTAAAACTAATAAGTCTTCTGAGGAAGACGAATTAACATTAATAATTTCTGGCTTGTTATTTCTAATAAGGATTTGGGCTCTTGCTTCATAAATTGGGGCTTTATCTTCATATATAGGTATTGATTGGAACATGTAGATTCCTGCAATTACCATGAACAAGCAGACCAGACCTGTAATTAAACTCTTATGATGCCATAAGTCCTGCAAGAAAACACTACTTGGTCGAGTAGCAATTTCATCCTTAGTTGATTTGTGTTGTTCAAAAGATTCTGATTTACCAAAGTGCGAAACTTTTTCAATTTTTTGTTTTATATGTAAAGCATTAGGTAAATAAGCTTGTTGGCCTGCAAGTTTTTTAATTGCTTTGAACTTTTGCATGACTTCCATAATAAAACCTGAATCAACTTTGTTGCTTTCTAATCGGGTATTACGTGGAGTTTTGATTTTATTAAATCTATAAGCATTTGATGCTTTTGAAGACGTATGCACGGGTTTATCTGTTCTTTTCAGGCTGATTTTGCCAAGAATAACGTCTTTAGCAACACCAAAGGCCACGAGCACATCTGTAACGTGAATAGGTTTCTTAACGTAAATCACTCCGCTAGTTGAGATTTCATTTATCGAAATTGCAATGATTGGTTTAGAGGGCTGATGAGCTAGTCTTTCATTTAAAAGTGATTTTGATTGTGGTAAATCAACGTAAACAATTTCGACGTGCGCTTCATCGTCATCATCGACAACAATTGCAGTACCTTTACAGTGTAGTTTTAAATAATATTTCATTATTTTTCGCAACCGCTTATCCATGCCATGAAGCGAAACTTTTAGTGGTTTCAGGCCTTTACTTTTCATATTATGCACCTGCTTGATTTATATTAATTATCCTGTTGATAAATATATGCTTCGCAAATAATATTTATCTCTCTGAAAAGGATTCGTTTATTTTTGATTGTAGTATTACGCCTACAAAAGTTTGGCAACTATTTTGAAATGAAGTTGCCATTTGGCAAGAGCGAAAAGTTCTGAGCCAGAAAGTTGGAATTCTTTTCGTGCAGTTTATTATATCAAGTAATAACTACGATAGACAGAGCATTCTCCAATACGAAATGAGTCTGAAACTACCCTCGCATTCCACTATAAAATGAGTCTAAACTGACAAAATCAGAAAATCTGTTCATGATGAAACAATGAAAGCCATCATGAATCTTAAAGCCTTAAAAACACCGAAGAATTACAAACTTTTTTAGGCGGATCACAAGCCATTATATTTAGTGTGCCTGGTAATAAAACAGCACGCTATGATTTTATCCAGTTGGTATTAAAACAGTTCCACTACAGAGC
>CAZWEA010000229.1:0-3073 GCA_964632635.1 uncultured Cocleimonas sp.
ATGAACAAGGATAACGGCTTCTTTTTTTTTATTATTCATTCATCAATTCACATACTAAGATGTATCTTTTCCATATTCACGGCAAATCTCAACAACCTGGACTTGATAAGATTTATACCATTTTTCTTTACCGAGTTCCTGTACTCGTTGATGTTCAGGGTTTTCCTTCCATCGTTTTATTTGCTCCAGGTTATCCCAATATGAAAGGGTAACTTCATTCTCACCCTCGGTAACAGATAAAAAATCTATGCAGCCATATTCCCCGGCCAGTTCTCTCATTCTTTTTGCCGCGTCAGAATACTCCTGCGTTAGTTCATTGATCACTGCTTTGAATATTACCGCATACATTGTTAATACCTTTAGTTTTTATGTGTATGAAACCATTATTTACTGTGCACAAGCACATTGAAAACAGCATAACCATCAGACTATAGTGGTAACCATATCTTCTTCTCTTGATTTATCAAAGGAATAAAAACCATGAAACGACTTTCCAGCTCAATAAGTATCTTTGCCATCGCACTTTTTTTATCTCCTTTAGCTGCCTCAGCTGATGAGGAAAAAATGACGATATCCATTAAACGATTAAAAATGGAGACAGCTTTACGAATCGCACAAGCTGCAATACAACAGTGTCGCAAAGAAGGTGTTCAAATTGCAGTAACGGTTGTTGACCGAAGTGGTCATACACAAGTTGTATTACGTGATGTTTTAGCAATGGATATTACTTTACCCATCAGTAAACAAAAAGCGCACACGGCGATGGCATTTAATACACCCTTATCACAAATGGAAGATCGTTTTACTAAACCCTTTCAGGTTGGAAAGCTCGATGGACTAATTGTCGCTGCAGGAGGTATTCCTATTAATATTGGTGGTTCAATATTAGGTGGCATTGGTGTTAGCGGCGCACCTTCCGGAGCGACTGATGAAAAATGTGCGAATGCAGGTCTAGATGCAGTACGAGAAGATTTGGAAATGGAATAGATTATTGTTGGTCGGTCTTTACCTACATGGACGTAGGTAAGGGGCGTTAGCAAGGATACGATAGCTTCAGGCCGACGCTATTTTTAACGAAGCCATGTCGTTATCGTTAACAAACGTGCTAATCAAGAATAAGGGTTGATGTATCCGTACCGCGTCGGCCTGACAGTTCAATGGCTTCTTTGCCATCACTGCATAAGTACATCCTTGTACAAAAAGAGCCGACCTTGTATCTCTCATCGATAGATGGTTAGCTCCCATTCTATCACGGGAAGTCAGTGAGGTTGTAGCCGACCTAAGCACAAAGATGCTGTTTTGTAGATTATGCCCCTGACTTCTATTTATCTTTAATAATCTGGATGGTATCCAAGCACTCTGATTATCAGATGATGCTGCATGTACAAGGGAAGAGAAAGATATGTTTTATTTTACGGGAATTGATGTAAGCAAAGACAAGATAGATATTGGATGGTTACGTGATGCCGCTAAAGGAAAAAAGAAAAGTAAGGTATTAAAAAATACCGCACAAGGTCATCAGCAAGCGGTTAATTGGTTATTTAAAAACACCCAGGCAAGCGCAGAAGACATTGTTGTTGTATTAGAACCAACAGGGATTTATCACGAAGGACTGATGTATGCTCTTCATGATAAAGGCATTAAAGTTTTATTAGTGAACCCCGGCAAAGCAAAAAAATATGCGGAGTCCATTAATCTGTTGCACAAGACCGATAAAACGGATGCCATTATGTTGGCTTATTATGGCCATGCACAAAAGCAACAGCTTACTTTTTGGCAGCCCGAAACACCTGAAATAAGGGAACTAAAAGCCATGATACGTCGGCTTGATGCCTTAGAAAAAGATTTACAACGTGAGCAAAACAGACAAGAAGCTACCGAGTTTAGCTTAACCTCTCAGCGCGTTTCACAATCATTAATGGATATGATTGACGTTTTGAAAACGGAGATTAAAGGTTTGCAAAAAGAGATTGATAACCACATCAATCAACATCCTCAACTGAAAAAAAACCGAGAACTGCTTGAATCAATCAAAGGAATTGGTCCGGTGATGTCACGAGAACTTGTGTATTTATTTGCCAGTAAAACCTTCACCCACGCCAAACAGGTCGCGGCTTATCTTGGGTTAATTCCAAAGCTGAGAGAATCGGGTAAGTATAAAGGCCGTACCACGTTAAGTAAGACGGGAAGCGCAAGAATACGTGCGAAGCTTTATATGGCCGCAGTGTGTGCGAGCACACACAACCTCGACATAAAAGCACAAAAAGCACGCTTACTGAAATCGGGGAAAGTTAAAATGCAGGCATTAGGTGCCGCAATGAGAAAGTTAATTCAAATTTGTTTTGGTGTGATTAAGCATCAAACCGAATACCAACCACGAGTAATATAATTCGCTTGTGGTTGGTAGTGAGAGATGGTATCTACTTTGGCCGATAGCATAAAAAAAGGGAAACAAGTATACTGGTTTCCCTTTTTTATTTAAGACTAACTTCGAGCTAAATAATGAAGTCGGTAGGTTGGTTCAAGGAATAAAATGACGGAACCAACAAAATATTTGTTGGTTCCGCTGCGCTTGAGCCAACCTACTGCTACACATTTTTTCGTAAATTATTATGAAGCAAGCTTTGCTTTAATCGCATCAATAACAGCATCACTAGAAGTTGCATTAACACTCACCAGGTTGCCTTCTTTTCCATAATAGCTGGCTAATGGAGCCGTCATTTCATTGTAAACATCCAGGCGATTACTGATTGCTTCTTCAGTTTCGTCTTCACGTTGAACAACGTTGCCACCACATTTATCACACTTGCCTTCTTCTTTCGGTGGGTTTGATTTAACGTTGTAAATTTCACCACAACCTTCACAAGTACGACGGGTTGTTAAACGATCTAAAATAACTTCTTTAGCTACCTGGATATCTACAACCATATCAAGCTTTTCACCCATCCCTTCTAATAGAACTTTTAATGCTTCTGCCTGAGGAATTGTGCGTGGGAAGCCATCTAATAAATAACCATTTTTGCAATCATCTTCTTTCAAACGTTCGCCCATGATGCCCATGATTAAATCATCA
>CAZWEA010000230.1:0-3069 GCA_964632635.1 uncultured Cocleimonas sp.
AGTGAAACTCCTAATCTTTATCCATAGCCTCTCATCAGGTGGTGCGGAGCGCGTTACTGTAAATCTAGCAAACTACTGGGCAGCAAAAGGCTGGGATGTAAGTATTGTTACGATGACGGGGATAGAATCAGATTTTTATAGATTGCACCCTGATATTCAACGTATGGCGTTAGGGCTGGATGCTGAAAGTAACAGTTCATGGCAAGCGCTTAAATTTAATTACCAACGTATAAAATCTTTACGGACAGTACTTAAACAGCAACAGCCCGATATTGCTTTAGCGATGATGACTACCGCTAATATCTTATTGGCACTGGCGGCAAAAGGCCTCAATATTTCTACCGTTGGGTCAGAACGTATACATCCACCTATGGTGCCGTTAGGGCGTGTTTGGGAGTGGTTACGACAACAAGCTTACGGGCAGTTAGATGCGCTTATAGTACTCTCGAAAGAGAGCTCTAAGTGGCTAAAAGAGCACACGAAAATACAAAATATTGAAATTATTCCCAATGCTGTTAATTATCCTATAACCACTCAGAGTCCTGTCGTTAAACCAAAAATGGCAAATGAGAATAGTTTTAATCTTATTGCAGTCGGTCGATTAGCGCATCAAAAAGGTTTTGACCGACTAATTCTTGCTTTTTCTACCCTTGCCTCATACTTTCCAGAGTGGAATTTAACTATTTTAGGTGATGGTGATAAGCGGCAGTCATTGGAACGACAGCGAGATGAACTGGGCCTTGAACAGCGCATATCTATGCCGGGAGTTGTTGGCAATCTTGGAGATTGGTTGGAGGCGGCTGATTTATACGTTATGACTTCACTTTTTGAAGGCTTTCCGAATACGTTATGTGAAGCGATGGCTAATGGCCTGCCAGCAGTGAGTGTTGATTGTGATACCGGCCCCCGCGATATTATTCGACATCAGATTGATGGTTTATTAGTGCCACAAAATGACCATAAGGCATTAGTTTTAGCCTTGGAAGCATTAATGAGTAATTTATCCTTGCGAGAAGAATATGCGGCTCGTGCCATTGAAATCAGGGAGCGATTGTCTATGCGAAAAATTGCGGGGAAGTGGGAAGAAATATTTGAGGGAGTCACTAAATGACTGAGCATGTTTTAAAGAAAAATTTAAAAAACATTAGGCGGTTCTTTACCGCGTGGATTGCAAAATCAACCTTAAGTCATTTGGAGGCAATACGGGCTAGTGAGTTAAAGGAGGCGTTGAGCTACTTCCCTTTAGAAGGTAGGGTACTTGAAATTGGTGCAGGAACAGGTTGGCAAGCGAAGGCTTTAGCTGCTAAAGGTTATAATGTTAGTGCAATTGATGTATCTGTAAGCAATCTAAAGGCAGAACGTATTTACCCTATTATTGATTATGATGGGAAGGAAATTCCATTTGGAAACAATACTTTTGATATTGTGTTTAGTGGTAATGTGCTTGAACATATTGAACATATTTATGAGTTTCAAAAAGAAATACATAGAGTGCTCAAACCCAATGGGGTAGCTATTCATGTTCTACCATCAAGCAGTTGGAGATTATGGTCAAATATAACTGAAATTTTGAAAAAATGGCGTATACCTTTAGTGCATGGAGAGATTGCTGTAAATGCATTTGTGGAAATTTATACTTTTAGTCGTAAATCATGGCTGAACGTATTTCGTGAAACAGGTTGGGAAATTGAAAACCTACAGTCAATGGGTTTGTTTTATACGGGTTCTTCAATTATGGATTCTCGCTTAACTATAGGTTTTCGTCGAAGTTTAAGTCAGGTGCTAGGAAGTTCATGTAATATTTTTGTATTAAAGTCATTAGATAAAAAATAATGAGGAGGAATAAGATTAAAAAAATCCTTTTTTTTATCCGCTCTCTCAATGCGGGTGGAGCCGAGCGCCAGTTGATGGTCACCGCAAAAGGCTTGGCTAAACGAGGGTATAAGGTTACCGTACTCACTTTTTATAGTGGTGGATTTTATGCAGATGAACTGAAAAATACGCAGGTACAATTATTAAGTCTCGATAAAAAAGGCCGTTGGGATGTGTTTGGTTTTTTATGGTGTTTATGCAAAATACTTCGACAACAATCTCCAGATGTGATTTATAGTTTTTTAGGTACAGCCAATATTTTTACGGTATTAATATGCCCATTTATTTACAGGACAAAATTGGTTTGGGGAGTGCGAGCTTCTAATATGGATTTGGATAAATATGATTGGCTGTCACGGTGGAGTTATCGTCTTGAGTGTAATCTATCTAAATTTGCAGATCTAATTATTGCCAATTCAAATGCAGGTAAAGACTATGCCGTGGCACATGGTTTCCCTAAAGAAAAAATGGTGGTTATTCCAAATGGGATTAATACGAATAAATTTCGACCTGATAAGACAACGGGAAAACAACTACGTGAAGCTTGGGGAGTATCTGAAAATGAGAAATTAATAGGTGTTGTAGGGCGAATTGACCCTATGAAAGGTCTTCCAACCTTTTTGGAAGCAGTCAATATAATCAGGCAAAGTCATTCACAAGTACGTTTTGTCTGGGTAGGCACGGGTGATGCAGATTATGAACAATCAATGCATCAACTCGCAGAACAATTAGGCTTGGGTAAGGCTATGATTTGGGCTGGGCGACATAGCGATATGCTGGCGGTATATAACGCCTTTGATATGGCTTCTTCTTCTTCTTATGGGGAAGGCTTTCCTAATGTTTTGGGTGAGGCAATGGCATGTGGTGTGCCTTGTGTGGTAACGGATGTAGGTGATTCTGCGATGTTGGTAGGCGATACGGGTTTTGTGGTGTCTGCAAAAGATAGTCAGGCATTGGCAGCGGCTTGGAGTAAGGTGCTTTCGTTTAATAATATTGAATTTAAAAATTTATCAGTAGTTGCACGTGATCGAGTAGTGAATGAATTTAGTATTAATGCGTTGATCGATGGCACAGAGCATGTGTTAGTTCGATGGTATGACTGAATGCTGATTGCTTTATTTATATTGATAGCCATTTTCTCACTGCCTATTATGTTTTACGAATTAAGACGAACTAAATCTATTTTATTTAGTTATT
>CAZWEA010000231.1:0-2989 GCA_964632635.1 uncultured Cocleimonas sp.
TGTTTATATCTTTGTACCTAGAGATTCCGAATGCCACATAGTTATTATGACAGGTATTTTTTTAACTTTTAATAACTTGGCCATTGCTAATCTATGAGCAGAGTTATTAAATAGCATTTCTCCATTACGATCAATATTAACAGAAATCTCGTCTATATCTTCAATGCTTTGTTTTAACTTCCCTTCATTTAAGTCTAGCTGGGACTTATAACCGTTTTGCTTTATATCTTGGAACAGTTGATCAATTGTTTGCAGTCGAGTAATGAAATCCTCCTCAGAACGGCATGACCATAGAGCCTCACCACTGTTGATTTTTTGTAAAATGTTTTTATAAAATACAGTGTCAGTCCATTCCCCATTTTCAAGATATCTTTTTTTCATCGCCTGAAAAATATCTAACTCCTCGAATTTAATGTCTGTCTTATCCCAGTCCCCACCCGCTACTGTTCCTATTTGTTTAAGTGGACTAACTTCTAATGGCGTACAAAAAACTATTCTATTTGGATCTACCAGATATATTTTGTCAACAGGCAGTCCTATTTTTTTGCTTCTGTATTTTATACGTGCTTTCAAAGATAGCCATCGTGTCTTTTTTCCAAGAAATTTCGTAAAAATTCCAATAATGGGTAATTCTCCAATAACTCTTTTTGCGATAGCCCCAAAACGAGTAGATAGAGTGTGATTTTTAAAACTATTTTGCCGCTGCTTCATAGGATAATTTGATGGAATAAAATGAAAAATGTAGCAAGTATGGCTTAAGGATAAAAATCACTTTTTTCATAACACTACTTTACTTTTTGGGATGGGAAGCATCAGATCTGGTTTTTTATTAAATTTAAATATATTACAGTTTTTATACCTAAGGCTAGAACTATTTTATCATCTGCGGAGTGTATAGCTCCTTATGCGCCGAATCTTAATTTGATTGTGGTACTGGGGATATTCCAAGAAAGTGATTTTATATCCATCATCATGAAATCTTCAAAGACTTCAAAACTGTCTGCGAGAATTCCTTTTCTGAGCCAGAAAAACAAGTCAATAATACACGCTCGCTTTGACTCAAAATTTTTAGTGCACGATGGTATGCTCTACCTTTAATATTCGGAGAGTATATACCGATATATAGAGATATCAACTTGAGCTTCGTTCTTTACCTTTATAATTAAGATACAATAGTTATGATAATGGCAGAAAAACTTTCGAAGATAGAAATCTTATTTGGAACAGTTTGAAGGTTACTTACATTTGTTGATTAAACAATCTAATTTATACTTCCTGAATATCAATAATGGCACTGAGTACACTTTTTTAGGTATATTTGTTAATGAAAATACTTTTATTCGGCAAAAATGGCCAATTGGGGTGGGAGCTACAACGTAGTCTTAATCCTCTAGGTGAGGTCGTTGCACTAGGTCGGAAAAGCCATGCTTTTTGTGGTAACTTTACTAATCTGCAAGGATTGAGAGATACCGTAAGACAACTGAAGCCCGATATTATCGTAAATGCTGCTGCTTATACCGCAGTCGATAAGGCGGAAAGTGAACTAGAATTAGCTCAAACTATAAATACTGATGCCCTGAATATTTTAGCGCGAGAAGCTAAACTTTTGGATGCCTGGTTGGTTCATTATTCAACTGACTATGTCTTTGACGGTAGTGGTGTTGCTGCGTGGTCAGAAACAGATTCTACTAACCCTTTGAGTGTGTATGGCGCTACCAAGTTAGCAGGGGAAGAAGCAATTCGAGACTCTGCTTGCAAGCATCTCATCTTTCGTACTAGTTGGGTTTATGCCGCGAGAGGCAGTAATTTTGCTAAAACCATGCTTCGCCTGGCACAAGAACGCGAGGATCTTTCAGTGATCGATGACCAGATTGGAGCGCCCACAGGAGCAGATTTATTGGCTGATATTACTGCACATGCGATTCGTTCAGTTCAAGCGCAATCATCGCTTTGTGGCTTATACCATTTAGCTGCCAAAGGAGAAACTTCGTGGCAGGGTTACGCCAGTTTTGTACTGGAATTTGCTCGAAAGATGGGCCTTAATCTAACGGTTGCCCAAAAAGCAATTAAACCGGTACCAACCAGTACATTTCCCACTCCCGCGCACCGACCAAAGAATTCGCGTTTAGATACGAGTAAATTACAAAATGACTTCAATTTGAGCCTTCCCCAATGGCAATCAGGTGTGGCCCGAATGCTCACTGAATTTATAGAGAAACAATGATGGCACAACGAAAAGGCATTATCCTTGCTGGTGGTTCAGGTACGCGCTTATACCCCGTAACCAAAGTAATATCAAAACAATTGCTACCTATCTACGATAAGCCTATGATTTACTATCCTCTTTGTACTTTGATGTTAGCGGGGATAAAAGATATTTTGATTATTAGTACTCCAAAAGATACTCCGCTCTTTAGGGAGTTGCTGGGAGATGGCAAGGATTGGGGGCTTAATTTACAATATGCTGTTCAACCTAGCCCAGATGGTTTAGCTCAAGCTTTTATTATTGGTAAAGATTTTATTGGTGATAATTCTTCCGCACTGGTACTGGGCGATAATATCTTTTACGGACATGATTTACACATGATGCTAGAGCGTGCGACAAACCAACCAGAAGGAGCAACCGTTTTTGCTTATCATGTACATGATCCTAAACGTTACGGGGTAATCGCTTTTGATAAGTCTGGTGCAGCAACATCCCTAGAAGAAAAACCAGTCGTACCCAAAAGTAATTATGCCGTAACAGGACTTTATTTTTACGATAACCAGGTTGTTGATATTGCAAGAAAACTTAAACCATCGGTGCGAGGCGAATTGGAAATAACTGACTTAAACCAGATTTATCTGGAACAAAACAAATTGCATGTGGAAACCCTGGGGCGAGGATACGCCTGGCTTGATACGGGTACTCATGAAAGTATGAATGAGGCGAGTATGTTTATCGAAACCATTGAGCATCGCCAAGGATTAAAAGTCTCATGTCCAGAAG
>CAZWEA010000232.1:0-2987 GCA_964632635.1 uncultured Cocleimonas sp.
CGCCCTACTTCGGAGCCTGTTCCTGAGGTAGTTGGAACGGCAACAAGAGGTGCCATTGCCTCAACATTGACGCGTGTATACGAATCCTCTTTGTCTTCAAAATCCCATAACGATCGAGTTTGACCGACCATTAATGCAACAGCTTTTGCAACATCTAATGCGCTACCGCCACCAAAAGCGATAACGCCATCATGGTCTCCACTTTTATAGGCTTTAACCCCGTCGCTTACATTTTTTTCAACTGGGTTTGCTTGTATATCACTAAAGACGGCACAAAAAAGCCCACCTTTTTGGCAAATCTCAACGGCTTCAGGAATCATATCTAAAGCTGCAATTCCTGGGTCGGTTATGATAATTGGGCGACTGATTCCTAGCTCTTTACAAGCATCAGCTAATTCTGAAATTCTTCCTGTGCCGAAACGTATTGCGGTCGGATAGTTCCAATTTCCTACTAAGTTTGTTATTACATTTTCTAGTTCCATTATGTCTTCACTCTTAAATGAAATGATTTTGGGCGGGTCAATTGTTCGTATCCTAAACTTGATAAGGTACATCCACGTCCTGAATTTTTAACCCCTACCCAAGCCAGCGCAGGGTCAAGATAATCACAACGATTCATAAAACAAGTTCCTGTTTCAAGATCATCCGCAATCTTCATTGCAGCACTTTCATCAGGTGTCCAAATCGAAGCTGTTAAACCAAATTCACTATCATTCATTAGCGCTAGTGCCTCTTCATCACTTTCAACAGCCTGAATACCTACTACGGGGCCAAAGCTCTCTTCTGTCATCACCCGCATTGTATGGTTTACATCAATCAAAACCTGTGGCGCAAGATAGGCGCTGTCACCTGTATCCGCAGGAAAATCATTATTATCAATTAATGCCGTAGCTCCTTTATCAATAGCGTCTTGAATTTGTCCACGGACGAAGTTAGCAGCACTGGTTTTAACCATAGGTCCAAGGGTTGTAGTTTCATCCATTGGGTCACCCAGTTGGTATTCACTAACCAGTTTCTTAAAACCCTCCACAAATGGCTCAAATACATCTTTATGTACATAAATACGCTCAATACCACAGCAAGATTGACCTGAATTAAAGTAAACACCATCTACAATGTTTTCTACACAAAAAGGTATATCTGCATCTGCCCGAACATAGGCAGGATCTTTCCCCCCTAGCTCTAAGCCTACCCCTTTAAATAATCCACTGGCTGCTTTTTCGATTGCCTCGCCACCTGCAACAGAACCAGTGAATGCAACATAGTTTATTTGGGGTGATTTAATCATGTCAGCAACTGTGTCATGGCTTGCATGTAGATATTGAAAAACACCTTCAGGTAGTCCTGCCTCTTTAAAAGCTTGGTCTATTCTTTCAGCACATAATGGGGTTTGCGCCGAGTGTTTTAGGATAACGGTATTGCCTGCCATGAGTGCAGGAATAATGGAATTTACTGCCGTAAGGTAAGGGTAATTCCAAGGAGCAACAGTAAAAACAACACCCAGTGGTTCGCGGCGAATAAAGCGTTTAAAGCCCGGCTTTTCGTCAACTTCCATATCTGCTAACTTTGATGCTGCTACATCGATCATATGGCAGGCGCGTTCTTCGAAACCTGCAACTTCTCCTGCTCCATATCTTATTGGTCTACCCATTTGCTGAGTAATTTCTTTGCCTATGGATTCCTTATTTTTTACGAACAAGTCTACTGCCTTATTACATAATTTTGCTCTATCATCTACTTGGAGTGATTTCCAGCCTTTCTGTGCAGCGACTGCCTTATCTAAAATTGTTTTAACCTCAGCCTCAGTTGCAAGCTCCCTTTCCACATAAACAGTATTGTCCACGGGTGATAGTGTTTGTTGTAAATTACTCATTAAATTGTCTCAAAAAAGTTGATATGGCACCCCCCCCTTTTTTATACAATTGAGTAAATAAAGGGTGAAGTTATTCTGATTTAGAATTGTCTTTGACTAGATTATTTCAAAGTAGCGTTTTAACTCCCAGTCTGTGACATGCTTTCTAAATTCACGCTCTTCCCACTCCCTAGTTGCGGCAAAATGACTTACAAAGCTTGCCCCGAATAATTCCTTTGCTGGTTCAGAATTTTTAAATCGCTGAGCCGCCTCCCAGAGAGTTACTGGCAGCTTTAGTTTATCTGGAAAGTCAATTTCATAAGCATTACCGATTACACCTTCTTCTGCATGGAGTTTATTTTCAATTCCATAAAGTCCAGACGCAAGAGCCGCTGCCATTACCAAGTATGGATTACCATCAGCAGCACCTATCCGATACTCGACTCGTTGGGAGCTTTTACTTCCTTTAATTACGCGCAAAGCACAGGTTCTGTTCTCCACTCCCCAGCTTGCATCTGTTGGTGCCCAAGAACCTGGAACCATTCTAGAATAAGAGTTAATTGTTGGTGAAACCATGGCAAGAAATTCAGGCATTAATTTTTGTTGTCCTGCTAAGAAATGTTTCATGGTGTCAGACATATTGTGCTCGTCTGATTTTTCATAAAACACTGACTCACCTTTAAGATCTTGCAAAGATAAATGCAAATGTCCACTTTGACCCGGCCAATCACCTGACCATTTTGCCATGAAGGTTGCCATATATCCCATGCGTTGCAGCGCTACTTTCAAAAAGGTCTTAAGGAGCGCAGCTTTATCAGCTGCATTACTGACATTATCCACTGTGATAGCGGCTTCTAATACACCAGGCCCTGTTTCTTCATGTAGTCCTTCAATGGGGAAATCCATTTCTTCAGAGAGTTGAATTATCTCTTGGTATACTTCTGTTTCAACAGTATTCCTAATAACAGAATAGCCATATGAATCAGGTGTTAGCGGTTGTAAATTCGTATAGTTTTTCTCTCTAACAGACTCAGGAGTTTCTTTAAAAACAAAAAACTCATATTCCAAAGAGCCAAATGCCTGAAATCCCATTGATTTGGCTTTCTGAATAACGCGCTGTAATACTCCACGAGGG
>CAZWEA010000233.1:0-2981 GCA_964632635.1 uncultured Cocleimonas sp.
ACTTTGTTGATTTGATTGAAGTGGATGCGGCTTCACGTACTAAGGTTGAAGATACCCGTGAGCTTTTAGATAATGTTCAATATGCGCCAACCAGTGCACGTTTTAAAGTGTATTTGATTGACGAGGTCCATATGTTGACGGGGCATAGTTTTAATGCGCTCTTAAAGACTTTAGAAGAGCCACCTCCTCACGTTAAGTTTTTATTTGCGACGACTGACCCACAAAAACTCCCTGCTACCATTTTATCACGTTGTTTACAGTTTAATCTTAAGCGTATGCCTGTTGATATGATTTCAGGGCATTTACAATATCTTCTTAAAGAGGAATCTATTCCTTTTGAAGAGCATTCTCTACGTTTACTTGCAAGAGCCGCGGATGGTAGTATGCGGGATGCTTTGAGCTTATTGGATCAAGCGATTGCATTTGGTGGTAGTAAAGTTAATGAAACAGATGTTCGTGAGATGTTAGGCTCAGTATCTCACGAACCTTTGATTGCTTTACTGAAATCAGTTTCGGCAGGTGAGGGTGTGCAATTACTTCAACAGGTTGAAGATTTATCGGGTGTGAGTCCTGATTTTGCCGCAACTTGTGACGCGTTGATTGCACTATTGCATCAATTAGCTGTGCAGCAAGTCGTTCCAGATTCTATTCAAGAAGAGGATAGTATTGAGGTGCTTGCAAAATCACTTACTAAGGAAGAGGTACAACTCTTTTATCAAATTGCACTACAAGGTAGAGGGGATTTAGCATTAGCGCCAGACCCTCGTAGTGGCTTTGAAATGATTCTGTTGAGAATGATGTCATTTAGACCTTTACGGCAAGGCATGCAAATAAAAGCAGTTGAAGAGTCTATTACTGTAGAGAATGCATCTGCAAATGAAGAGATAAACAAAAAAAAAACAATAAAATCTAATCTTGTTATAGATGATTCAAACACAGTAAAGAATCCTATAAACAAAGCTGAAAGCCCTCCTTGGGAAGTTTTACCAGAGAGCTTAAAATCTGATAGTAACGTTTCCCAAGAAACAACTAGCAAAAAGAATATTGAAACCTTGGATATATCAGTATCACAATCTAATCATGTATCTGAAAAATCTACAGTTGAACCAATTAAAACAAATAGTTCAAATATAGAATGGCATGAAGTTGTGCCTAAATTAAAACTATCAGGTCGTGCAGCAGAATTAATCAAACACTGCCTGCTAGAACAACAAGAAAGTGGTATTATTTCACTAAAGCTGGATCAATCAAGTGAAGGTTTGTTAGCAGATAGCATACATCTTGAAATCCAAACGGCTCTTACGGCTTACTATGATGACTCTTATAAATTAGAGATAACGGTTGCTGATGCGGTCAATAATGAAGAGCAAACTGATTCAAATATTCAATCACGAGAGACACCTGCACAGAGAAGTGATAGAGAGAAAATAGAAATACAGCAACTAGCGGAAAATAATATTAATTCTGATCCTTTTGTAATTGAACTACAAAGCCGTTTTGGTGGACAAGTAGTAACTGGGTCAGTTCATCCTAAATAGAGATTAAAAGAGGTAGTCAAATGTTTAAAGGTGGTGGATTAGGTGGCATGATGAAGCAGGCGCAAAAAATGCAGGAAGACATGCAAAAAGCGCAGGCAGAAATTGCCACAATGGAAAGCATTGGAGAAGCTGGTGGTGGTTTGGTCTCGGTTACAATTAATGGTGCACATGAATGTAAACGCATCAATATAGATAAAAGTTTATTGGAAGATGATGATAAAGACATGCTAGAAGATCTCATTGCTGCAGCAATTAATGATGCTACACATAAAATGGCAGAGGCTAGTCAATCAAGAATGTCTGGAATTACTGATGGCATGGATCTTCCAGCAGGAATGAAGTTACCTTTTTAAGAACGATCATTATTTGGTTCTTTTTCGGAGTTAACGTTATTATTTATGTCTGAATCCTCCTTGCTTAATGAATTAGTCAGTGCCTTAAAGTGTTTGCCGAGTGTTGGCGCACGAACGGCACAACGTATGGCTTTTCATCTGTTAGAAAATGATCGTGAAAATGGCTTAAAGCTGGCCAATGCAATGAAAAGTGCCATCGAGCACATTGGTTATTGTACGCAATGCCGTACCTTAACCGAGAATGATATTTGTCGGATTTGTTCTGATAAATCACGCAGTAGCGAAACACTTTGCGTGCTCGAAAACCCATCAGATGTATTAGCGGTTGAGCAGGCAACAGCTTATCGGGGCTATTATTTTGTATTAATGGGTAAGCTATCACCCTTAGATGGAATTGGACCAGAAGAATTGGGTTTAGATATTCTTGATAATCGCTTGGCTGAGGGTAATGTAAAAGAACTCATTTTGGCGACTAATCCGACGGTTGAAGGTGAAGTCACTGCGCATTACATCAGTGAGTTAGCGCTTAAGTATGATGTTAGAACGACCAGAATTGCACACGGTGTTCCTGTTGGTGGAGAGCTAGACTACGTAGATAGTAGTACCTTGTCTCATGCCTTTGAAGGTCGCAGGAATTATTGAATATGTTGAGCTCTCATGTTGTTTAAATTAATAATTGGGAAAGGTATGAGAAATGAGTGATTGTTTATTTTGCAAAATCATCCAAGGTGAAATACCTTCTGAAAAGCTTTTTGAAAATGAGGATGTTTTTGCTTTTAGAGACATCAGTCCAGTGGCACCATTACATGCTCTAATAATTCCTAAACAACATGTCGCCATGATTAACGACCTTGAGCCACAGCATAATGAAATGATAGGAAAATTATTCCTAGCAGCTAAACAGATCGCTAAACAAGAAGGTTATAGTGAAGATGGCTATCGTACGGTTATGAATTGTGGAGAAGCCGCAGGGCAGACTGTATTTCATTTACATTTACATTTAATTGCAGGTCGTGATTTAATTTGGCCTCCTGGCTGATAAGAACAAATGGCCGATCTCAATATTCTGTTATATTGGTTGATGGCACCC
>CAZWEA010000234.1:0-2883 GCA_964632635.1 uncultured Cocleimonas sp.
TCGTTGCGTTAAATACAGCCAGCACGTTGCAACCCCGCGTAACATCAGTTAGTAAGTTTAGCAACATCTTCACACGTATCTGGACTAATTTTATATGCCCAAATTTCAATAAAATTAGGCTTTCCCACCTCCTCTTTTGTAAGAGGGGGAAGTAAAGAATAAATAAACCTATAACTAGCGCCAATACAGCTGTTATCAAACCGATTTGTGTAACCGGTTTTTTCTCAATATTGAGCTATTGATCTAACTTAAATTTAATGCAAAGCCCTAATCAATCACGTTGATAGACAATATGTCCATGCCAAAATCGAGGTGATGAATGTCGAATAAAAAACAGTGAGTAAATACTGAATATTGCCACTAATTTCTATTTCTAAGGAGCATGCACGTCCCTAACAAAGTGATTTATCGCTTAATTCACATTCTAAATTATACGTGCTAGCATCACTAAACTACCATCACATATCTTGCGCAGCAGAGGAGCTGTAATGACTGGAACCACTGAAAAACCTACCACCAAGCCTGTTAGAATCACTCCCGCAAAACGCAAGGAATTGGAAAAGAAATGTCGGAATAGGCTGAATTGGTCTGATGGCGGGCACTGGACAGGTAGTGGACATAAGCCAAATTGTTTTATGAGAGATAATAAACGCAATTCCATTTCCCATACTTACAATTTCCCTACTGACAAGGCAGCCATAAAGTGGAACCTTGAATGGGAAAAAGATATTAGATATACAGGACATATAGGCACAGCAGCCTTAACTGCTTCTGTAACATTGCTTACAAGTGGTTTTGCAGGAATTTTCGTTGCTACACTTGCAGCAATTACTAAAGATGAATTACAAGCTTCTATTCCTTATCCTCGAATGGCTAGAGGATGGAGCTATGAGATTATTTTTGAACATCACTTCAAATGGTCCCCACATCCTTGGGGGCAACGTATTTTAGTGCAAACTGTCACGGCCATATCTAGAGACTTTAATGGAAAAATTGTAACCAATATATCAAATACCAAAAAATATGAACTCATTGAGCTACCTGATGGCCTGGGGCGTTTACTAGCAAGCACTCGTTCAAAAAAAACCAGTTCAGATTACCAATAAAATGAAAATTTTTCAGAGGTCTTATACGCTTTTCATTTGTTTTTTACTAAGCCTTACAGGTTGCGTGTCCGCGCCCTCTCAGAGTAAATTGAACATTTATGACACTTGGACACTTGAAAAAATTATTTATGATGATACAAGTGTCAAGACCGTGGAAAAAGGGAATTTTGTTCAAATTCACGAAGATTACATACTTGAAATTATTAAAGATTATGGAAAGCGTCGTTACCCTTATACTCGAAAAAATAAAATATTAAGTTTGGAATCGGGAAATGAAATTATTACATGGGAAATTACCCTGTACGATAATCAGAAATTACAGGTCAAAACGCCAATTGGTTTGTATGTACTAAGGCGTTAGTTCGCAAAGAACAGAAAGGGCCAGATCTTGTCTTTTGCTTTTCTTATATTATTTTTGACAAATGACCAAGCTATTCACAAATTAATCGGGTAATAAAACTTCATAATTCGTATTGAGATTGTTGGAATAGGTGCTGTAGGTTTATGCATGGTATGAGCTTAAAAATTCACGTACAGCCTGATGTCCCTCATTGATATCCTATGAGAAGGTAGGTGACTAAATTTTTGCCTGTGTGATAACTGTACGTATAATCAATGAAGTGTTGGGTCAAGAGTCTGAAAGCGGAGCCAGAACAGACAGAAAGTCACAAGATAACCGCTGCAGGAAACGCCGCTCCCTGCGATGATCGCAGGCCTTCTTTCTGCATGCTTTGCAGAGCGGGTAAAATCTTAAATTATCATCGTTGTTTTCATCATCATCTATCCACACCTCGGTTTCTGATTTGAGTGCTGCCAATTCCTCGCCGGTATCCCCGCAATCTCAAAGACCGAACGCTGTACCCGAATGCTGAAATGCCCCAGACATCGGCTTACCTTACGGTGCAGCCGGTCATCGGTAATGTCAAAACAGGCGACAAAAGCAAGCACTTTTTCTCTCCTTGATTATCTTTGCTTACAGGCAATTCAGGGGTCCTGATCTGCACGTTTCACTGCCTTAACGGCATTCCCTTCTGACGACAGCACTCCATGTTTTTCACGTAATTACAATGACTTGCCGTTGAATTTTGCAGGCCTCTTTTGGTTTTGCCTTTTGGGTCGCTGTATTGTGAATCCATCCAGAACAAATGGGCGATGCTGTCGTACAAACGGCATAACAGTAATTCACCGCTTAAATCCCGGCTATCCCGGCAATAGAGCCTCTTTGATGGCATCTTTGTGTTGTTGTTTATCTTTCAGCAGACGGACGGGGGTAAGCTAGCGCCATGTGAATGCCAATTCTTTGTACCAGAGGCCAGTCTCCTTTTGCAGTTGCGGCCCGCTATATTGACTTGTTTGCGAGAGCCGTTCGACGGGAGTTTCGGTGAAAGCATCCTGAACGCTGTGTAAACGCCAATTGTCACGAAAAGGGATGTTGGTCTCTGTTTTGGGTGCGGCATGAGGCAGTCCGGCAAGTGCCTGTAAAAGGGTGTCCAGCAGCGGATTACTACCCTCCAGTCCGATCAGGGTGAACTGGTAGTATGAAGTGGTTCAGTAGTCGCCTGCCAGATAGTGTATTCGTCCGTTTTCCGGTGCATCGAGCCGTATGTAGTGGTCAAAGTTGTCGGGCGATTTTGCCAAAAAACGGAGAAATACCATCAGGGCTACCTGATGAAAAAAAGCCGGTTTTGATTCAAGGGAGCTTTTCCAAATACAGCATCCAGCTGCCAATGCAGAGAATTTTTAATCTCTATGGGGCAGATTCCCCGCAGCTTGCTGC
>CAZWEA010000235.1:0-2840 GCA_964632635.1 uncultured Cocleimonas sp.
ACACAGTTAACTATGCGTACCTTCCACATCGGTGGAGCGGCAAGTCGATCAGCTGCTGATAATAATATTGTTGTTAAAAATACAGGTGCGGCGCACTTAAGTAATGTTAAGACGGTTGTTAATAAAGATGGAAACTTAGTGACGGTTTCTCGTTCGGGTATCATCAGTGTGCTTGATGATCAAGGTCGAGAGAAAGAACGTTACAAGCTTCCTTATGGTGCGGTAGTTACTATTAAAGATGGTGATACCATTGAAGCAGGTCAAGAAGTTGCTACGTGGGATCCGCATACGCATCCAATTGTTACAGAGGTAGCAGGTACGGTTGATTTCGTTGATTTTGTTGATGGTTCTACAATCAATACTAATATCGATGATATGACTGGTCTAAGTTCTACTGTGGTTACAGACCCTGCTGCACGTGGTGCAGGTGCTAAAGATTTAAACCCTATGATCCGATTATTGGATGATAAGGGCGATACTTTATTCTTCGAAAATACTGAAATCCCAGTTCAATACCCATTGGCAGGTGGTGCTGTAGTAGGATTGACTAATGGTGCTAAGGTACAAGTAGGTGATGTGTTGGCAAGACTGGCACAAGAGTCATCGAAGACGCGTGATATCACGGGTGGTCTACCTCGTGTTGCAGATATGTTTGAGGCTAGAAAGCCAAAGCAGCCAGCAATCTTAGCTGAAATATCAGGTACATTCTCATGGGGTAAAGAGACTAAGGGCAAAAAGCGTTTAGTTATTACGCCGGATAGCGGCGATCATTATGAAGTATTGATTCCTAAGTGGCGTAACCTTGATGTTTTTGAAGGTGAGAAAGTTGCTAAGGGTGAGATGATTGCAGATGGAGAGCCAAGTTCTCATGATATTATCCGTTTACTTGGTCCTGTTGTCTTAGCTGAGCATATGGTTAAAGAGGTACAAGAGGTCTATCGTCTTCAGGGTGTAATCATTAATGATAAGCATGTTGAGATTATAGCGAGGCAGATGATGAGAAAAGTTCTTATCACAGCGTCTGGTGATAGCCGCATGCTAAAAGGCGAGCAGTTAGATCTTTGGAAGGTTGAAGAGACTAATGCGGCATTGGTTGCAGAAGGTAAACTTCCGGCTAAATTTGATCGCATCTTGCTTGGTATTACAAAAGCATCTCTTGTTACAGATTCATTTATATCAGCAGCCTCGTTCCAAGAGACAACACGTGTATTAACAGAAGCTTCTGTTCGTGGTGCGCGTGATGATCTTCGTGGGTTGAAAGAAAATGTAATCGTTGGTCGTCTGATTCCTGCTGGAACAGGCTTCAAGCATCATCAAGAGCGTCGTCGTAAGCAAGAAGAAGTTCAGCAGCAACTTTCAGCATTGGCAGCAGAAGCTGAGATGATGAAAAATGCTGCAGAGGTGGAGCCAGAGCAAGTTATTGAGTCTGCGGATGATTAATTTTTCTTAGCTTGCTAGGTTTGATTAAAAGAGGGTAGTTTTCTACCCTTTTTTAGTAATAATAAATGTCACCCCCCTAGTTTTTCGCTATTTTGTAATTTTTTAAGAAAAATATAGCTAAAAGCTTCAAAAATAAAAGTCCTGTCTTGACATGTTTGTCGTGTGGTAATAGAATTCCGCGCCTTATTGTTAAGACAGTCATTTGGCTGTTCTTCGAGTCTATTAATTAAGATTCGAACTACTTAAAAAGAGTATAGAGAGAATTATTAATGTCTACTATTAACCAATTAGTGCGTAAACCTCGTAAGCGCAAAATGGAAAAGAGTAATGTGCCTGCGTTAGAGGCTTGTCCACAGCGTCGTGGTGTGTGTACTCGTGTATATACAACAACGCCTAAAAAGCCGAACTCAGCAATGCGTAAAGTTGCTCGTGTACGCCTAACTAATGGTTTTGAGGTGAGTAGCTACATCGGTGGTGAAGGTCATAACTTGCAGGAACACTCGGTTGTATTGATTCGTGGTGGTCGTGTAAAAGATTTGCCTGGTGTGCGTTATCACGTGGTGCGTGGTTCGTTGGATACACAGGGTGTTTCTGATCGTAGGCAAGGTCGTTCTAAGTACGGTGCTAAGCGTCCTAAGTAGTGGTTCTGTAAATTAAGTGTTTGTTGTGAGTGTAAATATATTCACAGCAAAAAGTTGAATAATAGTAAACGAATGTAGTCGTTGTTAAAGAAGTGAGTTTTTTATGCCTAGAAGAAGAGAAGTCCCAAAACGTATTATCCTTCCTGATCCAAAATTCGGGAGCTTAGTTTTAGCAAAGTTTATTAATACCATTATGAAAGACGGTAAAAAGTCGATTGCTGAAAAAGTAGTATATGTAGCGCTTGATGAAATCGCTTCAAAGAAGGGTGATGACGGAATGGAGATTCTTGATACGGCGCTTGATAACGTACGTCCTTCGGTTGAGGTTAAGTCTCGTCGTGTAGGCGGTGCAACCTATCAGGTTCCTGTAGAGGTTCGTGCTTCTCGTCAGAATGCTTTGGCGATGCGTTGGTTGGTTGATGCGGCGCGTAAGCGTGGTGAAAAATCTATGGCGCTAAAATTAGCGGGTGAGTTGATGGATGCGGCTGAGAAGCGTGGTTCGGCGGTTAAGAAGCGCGAAGATACGCATAAGATGGCTGAAGCGAATAAGGCTTTTGCTCACTTCCGTTGGTAGTAAGTACGTAGAATTTAGTGTAAGGATAAAGTAGTGGCTCGTATAACTCCCTTGGATCGTTATCGCAATGTCGGCATTATGGCGCATATAGATGCAGGGAAGACTACTACAACAGAGCGAGTTTTATTTTACACTGGAGTGTCTCATAAAATTGGTGAGGTTCATGATGGTGCTGCCACAATGGA
>CAZWEA010000236.1:0-2832 GCA_964632635.1 uncultured Cocleimonas sp.
GAATATTCAGCCACAAGGAATTTAATGGGTGGGTTATTTATTGCGAGTTGCCTAATATGATAATACCCAGCGTCTCGTACTATCGCTGGAAATTCGGATTTACCAAAAAAGGAAAAAACTTTTTTTAGAACGGAAATTGCTGTAGCATTGCAGGCTGTATATGTTATTGTATTTCAAAATGCTCTAACAACTATTTTATAAATATTTTCCTGATTACCCCTAAACTTCTGCCAAACCTGCAGAGTGTTGTACCCTGTAACTAAACTGAATGTACATATTTTTAGTAAACAAAAAATAGCATAATTTTTAGTTTTGTGGAAAATTACGATAAACACTGAATTAAATTATTCACTATAAATCTAAAATTGGTAATCAGGGATTATAAAGTAGGAACTATCGCAAATAATCACTATTTGCTCCACGGATGGATGCAGCTTATAGGGTTCAAGGATTTTCTTCTTAAGGAATTCGTAAGTAATAACTAAAAGATAAGTCTATTTTTAGTTATTACTTACACGTTCCAAACACTTATGTACATTCTTTATGGCACTAATTATTTGGAACTTGACGTTACAAATTGATAAGAAAAAAATAACAAGACCTATTCTTCTTTTCTTATTGGGCTCCCCTCTTTTTTTCTTTCTGTCCAGCTGTTCAGTTTATAAAATACAAGAAAGCGAGTCATTTTCTTCAACTGAAACATGGCTAATGCTTCCTTTTCTAAATCATTCGGATACCCCAGAAGCTGGAAAACAAGCTTCAGACATTGTCGCTACTTTAATACGCTCAAAGGGAATAAACCACGTAGTGGAAAACTATACGTCTAATAGTAGCGATGTTCTATCAGGTATTGATCAACAAAAAGTCCTACAAGAAGCGGTTGCATGGGGGCGACAAAAAAAATACCGTTATGGATTCACTGGAAGCGTTCAGGAATGGCGATATAAAAGCGGTCTGGATAGTGAACCAGCAGTAGGTATTACATTAAAGCTGATAGACTTGAAGGATGCCAAAGTACTTTGGTCAGCATCGGGGTCTAAAACCGGGTGGGGTCGTGATAGTGTCAGTGGAACAGGGCATGAATTGATGCAGATTCTTATTGATGGTCTCCCCTTATCTGATTAATTAATTCCCCAGCCTAGAGGTGCCAGAGTTTAATTACTAATTCTTAGTAGTGCGCATAGAATATGGTTTAAGTTATTCCATGTAGGTTCCTTACTTCTGAAAACCAACATTATTAAAGTGAATGATCGTGTTAAAAAACTTTCTTTATTATTCTATTCAATCAGTTAAATTTGTTTCTCAGTTTTTATAATGATGCATTCTGATTGGCGCCAGACATATTCTAAAACAAATCCTGTCGTTGCTTTTTGTGAGTCACTTTTATTGACTTTACTAGGCATTGCTCTTGGTTACGGGTTTGCACCGACATTTCCTTTTTTTACTCAAAATGGTCTGACATGGTTAATGTTGGGACCCTTGCTAAGTGGTTTACGCTATGGTTTTGTTCACGCATTGTTGAGTGTACTACTCTTGTTGGGCATTTTATTATTAGCTCAACGCTATCAACTTTCCTGGGCTCAAGGTTCAATTCCAACACTGGGAATATCATTATTGTTAATTGCATTTGTAACAGGTGAGTTCAGGAATTACTGGCATCGGCGCATCAAATCTTTACATGCCACTGTGCACTACATGGATGAGCGTCTTAATGAGTTATCGACAGCTTTTAATCTTATAAAATATTCACATGATACTTTGGAGCAATTAGTCGTTTCACAGGAGAGTTTAAGAAACAGTATTATTTCTGTACAAAAACAAATAATGATGTCCAATTTGCATGAAAGCTCATTAGCTGAAGTGGGTACTGTTATTTTGAAACAGTTATCTGATTATGGAAATATTCAACAGGCAAGCTTGTTTGAAATATCGGAAAATGTAGAATATAAACCCGACCCCATCGCATATATTGGTAATCAGGTGGCAATTGATATGTCAGATCCGCTACTCAGTGAAGCGATAAAAACCACTAAAACGGTGAGTCTGAAGCAACAGTATATTACTAGCAGTAGTAGTCCTTCGTCTTTGCTACTTGCAATTCCTATTATGGATACATTTGGAAAAATATGGGGAGTTGTTGCAGTCAATAAAATGCCATTTCGTGATTTCCGGACGGACAATATTAGACTGTTATCTATTTTAAGTGGCTATATTGGTGATGTACTTGGGAAAAGATTCCATTCAATTTCAGAGGGTGATGAAGATGTGCAAGTTTTTAAGCTACAGGTTGATCGCTGTATTCATGATATTGCCGAATATAAGCTTTCAACAGCGCTCATTATTTTAAAATTCAAACATGACCAGTATTATCCAGCGATGAGCACTTATATTCTGGAACGTAAACGCGGACTAGATCAATCCTTAGCAGTGACGAATAATAAGGGTTACAAGTTATTGTTCTTATTGTTGCCTCTCACTTCCGCTAAGGATTCCGAAAGACGAACAAATCAGATTGAACTGTATTTTAAGGATACATTTGCTTTTAACAATTTTAGCCAAGCAGGTATTTCATATTTATATCAGGAATTATCGGCTACTGATACGGTAGCTGATGTGATGGCATTTCCAGATGAAGTTTTTAGTTGAGTCCATCCTTTTGCTGGACGTGTATTTGCTAATATACTTCACGCGGTCACGGATGCGGATTTCTATCGGTCGTTTTTTGCCGATAGACTACGTTGCTAAAACAGTTGCATAGCTAGCTATGCGTCTGTTTCAGCGCCTCGGTTTAGTACTTTGGAAACAAATAATTGACAAAGCAAAAAAAGAAAA
>CAZWEA010000237.1:0-2815 GCA_964632635.1 uncultured Cocleimonas sp.
AGCGCAGCTATCCACAAGCTAAATCAAAATCTTAGCCATGCGAAGTATATTCTTATAGTCTAAACGCTAACATTTTAAATATTGTTTTCTAATTGAGGATTTCTTATGAAAAAAAATAGCTTATTAATAACAATAACTTCTTGCCTTGTGATGAGTCAGGCTCATGCCATAGAACCTGTATATGATGGTGAAGATGGTATTCGTGCCAAGGTTTTTGCAACCAATTGCTTGGGTTGCCACTCGTCTGAACTATCAGGTGACGATCGAAATGGCGCACCTGCTGGCGCTGACTACGATACTTACAGTGATGCATCTAAAAATGGAGGGGGAGCCGTAAGTCGGGGTGTGACAGCAATGGATATGCCCCCCGCATCTGCTTCAAATGCGCTTACTGATATGCAAAAACAGGCTCTAAAAAACTGGAAAGAGCTTGGCTTTCCTAAAGCAGTACTTCCTACTGTTTATTCTGCTGACACCGCAGAATTGTCTTTACCTCAAGTTTACTTAAAAGATGCAAATGGAGATATTACTCTTCAATGGAAAGCCAACATGAAGTTAATTCCTGGTAGTGATCCACTTGAGTTTGAACTACTAAACGCGGATGAAATTAGTTCGCCCACAGAATAAATCGATCGTCATTAATATAAACCCAGGTGGTATTCTATTGAAATTATCTTCTGGGTTTACAACAAGTTTAGATAGTGACCAAAAACATCAGGCAGGTAATACCAAAGCTGTATGCCGATACCCATTTGATTTTACAGATCGTTGACATTGATCGCCAGTATGAAGCTCTCCGTCTTTTACTCCGCAACCAAGCCGCTTTTAACTTCCTTTTATATCGTATATACAGACGTGGAATAACAAAAAACAGCCTGTATAAGATAAACAATGCAATAACAATTGCAGCATTGACAATAATAAGTTCACTTTGAAAATGATCTGTGTGAAAAGTATTTTCCAAAAATATCTCAACAAAATATTCTATCGCTTCAATGCCTAAATGAATCAGTTCGATAAACGTATCGATTGCCCATAGGAGTAAGTCCACTATTGAATCGAACATAAAAAGGACGAAAAATAATATTCCAAAATTCCTGGCTATTTTTAATAGCATTTCATTATCGGATATATTTCTCATGGGGTTTCTACAACCAAGTTGTTTATCCCAAGTAAAATACAATGTTCGTCTGTCAGTCCCATCTTTTAGTAGAAAAATTTTATTGTCTATAGCTAAGAAGTATAGTCAAATAAAACTTATCTTTAAAGTGGTTTTGATAGCTCTCTAACAGAAATGTTATGTCGTTCTATTTTTTTATCACCAAAATTGATTAAACTGAAAAACTCTTCCCACAACCACATTCGCCAGTAGTATTAGGGTTACTAAATTTAAATGCTTCGTTGATTCCTTCTTTAGCGTAATCCAGTTCTATACCTTCAAGTTTATCCAAATCTTCCTTTTTAACTAGCACTTTTACACCGAACTGTTCAAAAACAGTATCATTTTCGGCTTGCACATCAGCATAATCAAGCACATAAGAAAAACCTGAACAACCGGAAACTTTTACTCCCAATGATAATCCTATTCCAGAACCTCTTTTTTGTAGTTGCTTGGAAATTTGTTTTGCTGCATTTTCTGTTAATGTAATTGCCATTTTTTTCACCCATCCTTCATCATGAAAGATTTTAATATATTAATAAATTCCATTATTTCAGTTTCTGTATTTGCTTTCCCCAGAGTAACACGGATAGCACTTTTAGCTAATGAATACTCTACTCCCATTGCAGTTAAAACAGAACTTGCTTTGCCTCCTCCAGATGAGCAGGCTGAACCACTAGAGACCGCTATATTTTTACGATCGAGTTGCATGAGCAACATTTCTCCATCAAACTCTTGAATACCAAATTGTACCGTATTTGGTAATCTTTCTGACTGTTCTGCAAAGATAAGCAAACCGGGAATAGATTGTAATTCTCTCTCTAATTTTGTCCTAAGCGTAAAACAATAATCAGCTCGTTCTTCCAATTCTTGTGATGCTAATTCAGCGGCTTTACCAAAACCTACAATAGACGTTATATTTTCTGTTCCCGCTCGTAGACCATTTTCCTGACCACCACCAGCTAATAAAGGGTCTAGCTGTACACCTTTATTTACGACTAAAGCACCGCTCCCTTTAGGGCCATATATTTTGTGACTAGATAAAGACATTAAGTCTACTCCTAGCTGACAAAAAGAAACGGGAATCTTGCCAATAGCTTGAATTGCATCAGTATGTAATAGAGTCTTCACATTTTTCAAAGATTGCGAAATTCTTTTAATATCCTGAATTACCCCGCTTTCATTATTAGCTAACATAATTGAAAGTAAAGACGGTGGATTTGGGTGCTGCATTAACTTATCTACTTCTTTATGAGACACTATTCCATGATGATCCACTGGGATAAGGATAGCTTTATGTTTACTCGCTAATTCTAAAATGGATGGATGCTCTATTGCAGAAACAGCTATATGAGACTCTTGGTCAACAGCCCTTAAAGCTAAATTGTTTGCCTCCGTTCCTCCGCTAGTAAAAACTATTTGATCTGGTTGCGCATCAATTAAAGAAGCAATCTGTTCTCTAGCGGTATCAATAGCACTACGTGCCACTCGACCGAAGCGGTATAAACTTGAAGGATTACCATAAAATTGCTGAAAGTACGGCAACATAGCTTCAATCACGCGATCATCTACTGGTGTTGTCGCGTTATGATCAAAATAGATCATTTATGCTGTTATTTTTTCCTGAAAATGAATGTTCAAATTTTGTTCACCACT
>CAZWEA010000238.1:0-2709 GCA_964632635.1 uncultured Cocleimonas sp.
ATAATTTTATTACTACACGAAAAATATGGATGGATATTGTTTCTAAAGGACAAGGTATTACCGAGTCCGGACATGGTCAGGCGACAGGACAATTTCAGTTATTAATGGAGGAGATCATTAATGGCGATTATTAATCGTAAGCAGCTTAAAAAAAGAAAACAAGAAGATCAAATTACTGAGCAGGAGTTTTTATCTAAAGCGGAAGATTATCAAGTTGATATTATTCCACCGGATTTAGCTGGGTTATCACTTGATGATTTAGCGATTCAATATGCGGAAATTGACCAGCAATCTAATCTATTAAAAGGTAATATTTTATTAGAAGCGAGAAGTCGTTTTCCTTCTGACAAAGAATTTGGACAATGGATTTCTACCCACTCATTATGTGTGGGTAGCCAGCAATCGAGAAATAGATTGATGCACCTTGCTGGATTTTTTAGTGAGGGGCGTGATATGAAGGGCATTGCTATAACCGCAGCGTATGAAATTAGTGCGCCGGTTAATCGTGATAAAGCATTGACTGTTTATAATAAAGTGCGTGGTAAAAACTTGTCCGTTAAGGAGGTTAAAGGCTTATTGGCTGAAAGTAACACAAAACAGATTGAAAAAATAAATCCAAAGATAGAAGAAAAAAAGACCGGTGCTGATGAGGTCAATAGGGTGGCTATTGACCTTGTTGATAATGTAATGCTTGGTAAAACTAATTCATTTAAGTTTAGTGTTTTAAAAAAAGCAATTCTGTATCTCGAAGAAAAAAGGTAATTATTTAATCAACTCACAAATTTTATCAAAAGTATATTCACTAAACGGAATAGAGCAAGTAAACGCAGGCGATACAGCATTAAGGATATGAAAGGATTTATCATCCCCCTCCGTCTTAAAATCCATTTCCAATTTTCTATTTTTTATATCCAGTAATTGTGCTCTTATTCCTGGTGCGCCCCACCTTGTGTAATGTTCATTTTTAATCCCCGTAGCCAGAGTGGAAGAAAGTCTTATAATTTTAGGTCGATAGATTTTTTGCATTTCTTCAAAAGCAAGGTCTCTAAAGCCAAAGTCATTACCCACAAAAAGACTGGCTTCACGGGTAATAATTTCGATAAACTCGGATAAGCTAAAGTTCTGAAAACCTTTGTAATGTTCTCTCCAGAAGCAAGGAATAGCCGTAGGTCCTATTTTAGTATGTCCATCTACAGTCGTGGTGTGGTGAACCCCTAAAAATGGATTGCGGAGGTCTGGGACAGGGTAAATATTAGTTTTTAAAGGGACTTCGTCATCGGCATATAGATACAAGCCTTTAAAAGGGAGTATTCGATAGTTTTCTGAAAAGCCAAATTCTTGTGCTATTTTATCAGCATAAAGCCCAGCCGCATTAATCACATAACCGGCAGTAATATTACCTTGGCTGGTGCTAACCACACCGTCTTTAAAACCTAAGTATTGAGTGCCAGTAAGAATTTTTATACCCGCTTGTTTCGCATCAGAAACAAACGACCGCATGACTTCTTTGGGATCAACACTTGCTGTTGTTGGAGAAAATAACGCTCGCTTGTAAAATCGTGCTCTAGGCTCAATCTCTCTACATTCTTCTTCTGTGATTTCGTAAAGAGCTACTTTGTTGTGTTCAGCTCTTGCTAATAATTCATCAAGGACAGGAAGTTCTTCATCATTTTTTGCGATGACTATTTTTCCACAATGATTAATTCCTAATCCGCGTTCTGTGCAATATTCGGTTAATATCCGACAGCCATCTTTTGTGAATTTTGCTTTTAGACTATCGGCTGTATAGTAAAAACCAGCATGTAGAACACCACTGTTGCGCCCACTGGCATGTTCGCCACAATCTTTTTCTTTTTCAAGTAAAGTGACGCTAGCGTCTGGGAATCTACGTTTGGCTTGAAGGGCTAGATTAATACCAATAACACCTCCACCTATGATAAGAAAATCAGTTGTGTCTGTCGTCATTAGTCTCTCCGAAATTGAGCTGATAGTTTATCAGCTCAATATGATTATATAAACGTGGGGATAAAAAAATGGTGGGCAGTTATTCAGCAACCATAGTCGCATTAACACCCATGTCTTTCAGAGATTGTGAAATCTCATCGGTATAGATAGGGTTCATCACAATCACAATATCAGGCTGATATTCTTTTAGATGATCTGGGCTGACAACTTGGTGTCCTGTACCGGGTACAAACTTACCTTGTTTATTCACATTCAAGTCGACAATATTGCCAATTTCCTCACCGACTTTCAGCGCGTTTAAAAAGGTCACACCTTTTGATCCTGCGCCCCAGACAGAAACGCGCTTCCCTTCTTTTTTGTAAGATTCCAGACGTTCTTTCCATGCTTCTACTTTTTCCTCGTATTTTTTCTCAAAGGCGGTAGCATAGGATCTAACTTCTGGCATATCAATATCTGTATGACTATTTTCTTGATCGTTAGCCAGCGTTGTTTCAATGGATAAAAACTGTCTACCAAAACTATCATTCAATCGCTGGACAACAAATCCATTTTCAGTAAACACACGAGCAAGCGAGTTTTCACAAAAGTAGCCACAGTGTTCGTAGATAATATCCCAAATCCCCATGTCTCTTAGCGTATAAAGTGAATTGGGAACTTCAAAATAGACGGCTGATCCTTGGTCTACATGACCTGCGGAAACTGCTTTATGGACAGCACTTAAAAACTCTTTGGGAGTTTCAATAT
>CAZWEA010000239.1:0-2675 GCA_964632635.1 uncultured Cocleimonas sp.
TGAAGCCTTTGATGATGTATTCCTTAATGAGTTGTGTTGCCCAGATACGGAACTGAGTGGCTTGCGCGGAATTAACCCGATAGCCAACGGATATAACGGCATCGAGATTATAATAATTAGTATTATATTTTTTACCATCTGCGGCAGTTGTTAGGAATTTCCGAACAACTGAATTTTCCTGTAACTCTTCAGCTTTATATATATTTTTAAGATGCTCACTAATGGTCGGTACTTTGACATCAAACAACTCAGCCATACGCTTTTGTGTGAGCCATAAGGTTTCATTATTAAGTAATACCTCAACTTTTACATCGCCATTAGGCGCGGTATAAAGCAAGAACTCCGTCACCTCGTCTTGTATACTTAGCTGTTTATCACTCATAACCCAATTCCTTTAGATAACCATCCATTTCACCTTCCAGCTCAGCAAATTGTGCTTTTAATGCTTCGCGTTCTTTGCGTACTGCCATCAAATCAATTTCTTCTTCCTCTTCGAAGGTATCGACATATCTTGGAATATTGAGATTATAGTCATTTTCTTTAATTTCTTCTAAATTGGCCAGATAAGCGTATTTATCAACGTTTTTACGCGCCTTATAGGTTGCTACGATTTTGTTGATATTCTCAGCTGTCAGTATATTTTGGTTTTTACCTGCTTTGCATTCTCGGCTGGCATCTATAAAAAACACCCCCTCCCGACCTCCCCCTTGGCAGGGGGAGGAGTTAGCTTCCTCCAAATTATTCGAGGAATCTACTCCCTCCCCTGACAAGGGGAGGGTTGGGATGGGGTTAGTTTTACGAAAGATCAAAATTGCAGCCGGAATGCCTGTACCAAAGAATAGTTTTTCAGGCAAACCAATCACACAATCAAGCAAGTTTTCTTCAATCAATTTTGTTCTTATTTTGCCTTCTGAACTGCCACGAAACAAAACCCCATGTGGCACAACTACGCCCATACGACCTGTTACTGGCTTCATGGTTTCTATCATATGCAAGATAAAGGCATAATCACCTTTGGTTTTTGGTGGTATGCCACGGCGGAAACGACCAAATGGGTCATTATCAGCATCTTCATGCCCCCATTTATCTAAACTGAATGGAGGATTAGCTGTCACAATATCAAAATGCATTAAACCGCCATTTTTATCCAATAATTTTGGATTGCGGATGGTGTCGCCCCATTCGATTTTATGGTTATCCTCGCCATGCAAAAACATATTCATCTTGGCCAGTGACCAAGTTGACCCTATGGCTTCTTGTCCATAAAGCGCATATTTTTTGCTGTTAAAACGATCACGAATTTTACGACCACATTTCATCAGCAGAGAGCCAGAACCACAGGCTGGATCAGAAATAGTATCGCCTTCTTGTGGGTCTAATAGCTCTGCTATTAGGTCTGATACTTCAGGTGGCGTGTAAAATTCGCCAGCCTTTTGTCCACCGCCTGCGGCAAAGTGTTTAATAAGATACTCGTAAGCATTACCAATCACATCTAACGAGCCTACTCGGCTGGGGCGTAAATTGAGTTCTTCTTTGGCAAAATCTTCTAATAAATGGCGAAGAATCGTATTTTTTTGCTTTTCTTCACCGAGTTTATCCGTGTTAAAACTAATGTCTTGGAATACTGATTTTGAGGAATCACGTAGCTTAGTGCCATTGCTTTCCTCCAAAGCATGAAGTGCTTGGTCTATACGTTCACCATTGCCTGGTTCATGCCGCTTGTCGTATAACGTATAAAAGCTGGAGTTTTCTGGGAGGACAAAGCGTTCATTCTTCATCATTTCTGTAATTAGCTCAGGTTCATCACCATATTGTTCTTTATATTCATCGTAATGATCCCGCCAAACATCAGAGATGTATTTTAAGAACAGCATTGTCAAAATAAAGTCTTTATAGGTATCGGCGCTAACTGTACCTCGGAATGTGTCACAAGCTGACCACAAGGCTTTATTAATATCGTCTTGATTGATTGATGCATTCATTTATTTTCCCTTTCACTATAACAATGGCCAGTTATCACTTCGCTGGCAATAGAATTCATTAATTTGTCTGCGTTCTCGATCAACTCAGAGTAAAGCCTTTTTTCTTGTAACAATGTTTTATGCAGTCCTAATATTTGCTTTTGCTTTTCAATCGGTGGGATATATATTTCTGCATTTTCCAACACTGAACGTCTAACACTTTTTGTTAGCGTACCTTCTGCCGATCTATCAAAATAATTTTGCAGCAATTTTTGATTAAGTTGCCAAACTAAAAACTCAGGTAACACTGTCTGATTATTTATTTTAATAATATAGAAATTAGGCGAGCTTACAAGCTGCTCTATATTCTTATCAATTAAGGCTGCATAGTTACGTGCGCCACGAGCTGCAAAGAGCACATCCCCTTTTATGAGCCAATCAGGTTGTTTTTTGCCGGCAACCCCTGTCTCAATAATGCTATCCCAATTAATATGATTATCAACAGAAATATTTTTCATTTGCACAACATGAATACCGCCACCCAATTTCTCTGGTATCTTCCCTCTAAAGGGGTGGCCTGAATAAAGAGTAGCAATATCTGCAACCGAAACTTTCAATATTTTTCCTTCATTAACAATAATGCAAATCTATTGGAATCCAAAACCAAACACATGTCAACCAAAAATATTGCTTCATCATCAATAATGCACGTCC
>CAZWEA010000240.1:0-2652 GCA_964632635.1 uncultured Cocleimonas sp.
AACACTAACGTCATTGTCAATTCCTTAAATTCCATATATTTTTAACTAATCAAGAAAATATATGTCTTAATTTCTTGTTTTAATAATGCTTACAATTATAATGTACATTACTCTGAGTGTCCGGCCCATTTTCGTGGTCTTTATTGACTAACGCATAATATCATAAAGTTATAACTTGGTATCGCGTTGTTAAACTTACATTGATAATTATATTTTTAAAGCATATGGCGCTAATTGAGGCCATATAAAGCCCTGTTACTTGTTGATATTTTGGGTAATTGTTAATGTTAAGTTAGGAAAAGTTGTTAAAGTAAAAACTCTAAGCTTTAAACAATCCATCTTGCTTGTCCTAAGTTGTATGTTTTTCACGTTACATCTTCGGTTGTATGACTTGAAATGTGTCTTGAAGACAAAGAGAAATTCTGTGTAATTAAGGATAGATTATTTATTATGAGTTATCTTAAACTATAATATTTAATGACTTGAATAAATTGTACTGTAGTTTATTAAATGGAATACATAATTGAATGAAACAAATCTTACAAAACCTTAAATCAGGTGAAACTATCCTAGAAGATATTCCTTGCCCGCGAGTTTTACCCGGCCATATTCTGATTCGAACTAGTCAAACGTTAGTTTCGGCTGGAACCGAGAAAATGCTAGTCGATTTTGGCAAAGCTAATTTGATTGACAAAGCTCGGCAGCAGCCAGACAAAGTGAAGATGGTTTTAGATAAGGTTAAGACCGATGGTTTAGTACCTACTGTTGAAGCGGTAAGGAATAAGCTTGATCAAGCTTTGCCTATGGGGTATTGCAATGTTGGTACTGTTTTAGAAGTTGGTACTGGTGTTAGCCAATTTAAGGCGGGTGACCGTGTTGCTTCTAATGGCAAACATGCCGAAGTGGTATGCGTGCCAGAAAATTTATGTGCGATGATTCCAGATGATGTAAGTGATGAAGGCGCGGCTTTTACCGTATTAGGAGCTATTGCTTTACAAGGTATTCGCTTGATTCAACCTACTTTAGGTGAAGCTGTTGTTGTTACTGGCTTAGGTCTCATTGGGTTGGTGACGGTACAGTTATTAAAAGCGCAAGGGTGTCGAGTGTTAGGGATTGATCTTGATTCTGAAAAAATTGAGATAGCTAAAAAACTGGGTGCTGAAACAGTGAATTTATCAATAGGTGAAGACCCTGTTGCCATTGCTGAACAATTCTCTCGTGGGCGCGGTGTTGATGCGGTGATAATTACTGCATCCGCAAAAAGTAATGAGATAGTTCATCAGGCCGCATTAATGTGTCGAAAACGTGGGCGCATTGTGTTGGTAGGTGTGGTTGGACTAGAGTTATCCCGTGCAGATTTTTTTGAAAAGGAATTATCCTTTCAGGTTTCCTGTTCCTATGGCCCAGGACGTTACGATCCAGAATACGAAGAAGGCGGTAACGACTATCCTTTTGCTTTTGTACGCTGGACGGAACAACGTAATTTTGAAGCGGTATTAGATATGATCAGCGAAGGTAAATTGGATTCAGAGGTTCTAATATCTCATCGCTTTGCGCTGGAGAAAGCGGTCGATGCTTATGAGCTAGTAGGAGGAAAAGGATCTTCTTTGGGAATTATTTTGCAGTTTCCGAAGCCAGCTGAGAAATCAGATGATGAGTTGAAAAATCGTACTATTAGCTTGAGTGAAGCTAAACATAAACCTAGACAGGGCGCAAAGGCAGTAGTCGGGTTTATCGGTTCAGGGAATTATGCAACTGGCGTGCTTATCCCGGCCTTTTCACAAGCGAAGGCTGAACTAAAATCAGTGGCCTCCAGTGCTGGAATTAGTAGTGTCCATGCCGGGAAAAAATTTGGGTTTTCAATTGCTACCACTGACAGTAAAGAAATCATTCAGGATCAGGAAATCAATACGATTGTAATAACCACACGGCATAACAATCATGCACAGTTTGTTTGTGATGCACTAAAATCCGGTAAGCATGTATTTGTTGAAAAACCGCTCACGTTGAAGCGCGAAGAGTTGAAAAAAGTTATTGCTGCTCATAAAGCCGCCTCCAAACAGGGAGCTCCTTTAGTGATGGTGGGGTTTAACCGAAGGTTTTCTGCACATATTCAAAAAATCAAGCAATTGCTGGAAAGTGTTTCTGAACCCAAGTCTTTTATTATGACTGTGAATGCTGGCGCAATACCATCTGATCATTGGACACAAGATAAAGCTATTGGTGGCGGACGTATTATTGGTGAAGGCTGTCACTTTATTGATTTACTGCGTTATTTGGCAGATTCTGAAATTGTATCTGTCCAAGCAATGATGATAGGTGAAGGTGTAGCGATTCGTGATGATAAAGTAACTTTTACTTTAGGCTTTGCTAATGGCAGTTTTGGGACGGTTCATTATTTGGCAAATGGTAATAAATCTTTTCCTAAAGAAAGATTGGAAATATTCTGCGCAGATCGTGTCTTGCAATTGGATAACTTTCGTAGATTAATAGGTTATGGCTGGCCGGACTTTGATAAGATGAAACTGTCAAGGCAGGATAAAGGGCAGAAAGCCTGTGCAGCGGCCTTTGTTTCTGCAATCGAAACGGGAGGGGCATCACCCATTCCATTTTCGGAACTAATAGAAGTAGCTCAAGCGACATTTGATGTGG
>CAZWEA010000241.1:0-2620 GCA_964632635.1 uncultured Cocleimonas sp.
GATGGGCCAGGATATGCAAACGGCAAAAAACTACAATAACAGATATATAATCCGCTCATCTGAAAACATAACTTGCTGTTTTCAAACACAATGAATATGACCCCGTTTTGAATGGGACGCTTAAGGGGCAGTTTTTCCTATTTAGTTAATGGAGACTCATGATTTTCTTTAAAACTGATAAAATCGTAATCATCCAGCCTGATTAGCTGCTTATACTCTGAAATTAACAAACCTGTGTCACTCTGTACTTCATGGTTTGATATATATATCCCATTACACTCATTTAGTACGCGCAGAAAACACTGCTTTAACTCTGTTAAGTCATCAGCGTATTCCAATCTCCCCTTTTCGCTTACTAAAAATATAATTTCAACTTCATATGGATCCTTAATATCATTTAATTCTTGGTCATATGGATCCAGCTTTAAATACACACCAATTAATTCATTTAAAAAATCCTCATCATCAGGTACTTTTTCAATACTCTTTTGTAGTCCTTTTATCGCTTTAGATGCACGAATATTAAAATTAGTTGGGAAAGCATTACGGATATATCGTTTAGCAATCCAATACTTAAGTGCATCAATGTGATCAGCAAGAATTCTATCCTGTGCTTGAGGTATTTCTAATAAAATAGCGTGGCTTATAAAGATACGATCATGAATTGATGCATTAATGAAATATTGAGTATCGTCTTTTTCTGCAATGAGTTGAATCTGTCTTGGATTTCGGCCCCACTGACTACTTCTTTTTCTTTTACTGTCTTTTTTTGCCCTAAGAACCTCGATATAAGGTTCCTTGTTCTCGAAATCCATATTTACTACAGCACAGCTGTAGGGCAGCACTATAAACACGTCATCTGGATCAAATTTGTTTATATCTGCACTTAGTTCTAGACAATCTCTGCCAAAAAAAACTGATCCTTGACGCCACCCTAGTTCCTCAAGAGAATAACTTTTTTTTGTGCTGCTCATTTTATGGCAATATTATATTTGCAGCATTGTATTTATCCTGATCAGCTTTAGCTAACTTCTCCTTTTTCATCTCTAATGCAATTAGATCTCCCTTTATAGCCCCATATATTTTTAGAAACTTCTCTTTATCTAAATCTTTGCTAGCTAATTCATCTAACACAGTAGTTGATTCAGAAATATATCTTTTAGAAAATTTCCCAAAATACTTACTATGTTCCTTAGGAATCTCATTTAAAAAACTATTAATTGTTATTATTTTCTGATTAGATTCTTCCTTTTGAGGAATTACATTATCTTCAAGCCATTTATACAATGTTGGCCGGCTTACATCCAAAATTTTAGATAATTGTGATAAATTCAACCCAAGATTGTTTTTAATAGAGTTTAATTGATCAGAAATAGTATTGTTATCAGAGAAGTTATTTTTGCTATAAATTACAATAACAGGTCCTGTTTGATTTACATCTAACAAAAACAAACTCATCAAATCTGGATTTAATATACTGGTGGTAGTAGGTTCCCAATCAACAGCTCGAACAATTGCTGAATCTACATTATCCCTAGAATGGATGTCATAAGCAGCATCGCTAGTGGCTGGCATACAATCAATCATTTTTCCATTGTCCTATAGCATATTCTTCATTTATTGCTTCTAAAAAAGCCATTGATGATATGTCATGCATTTTATTTGCTAACTTTATTAACTGTTCTGTATCTAGAGCCTCTACTTTACCATTTGGTACTGAAAAAATATGATCAAAATCTAAGATCGCAAACGGTCGAGGTATTACTTCTCTTTCCGTACTTAATAAGTCGGAAAGATCTCTTAAGTCTGGAGGAATACAGACATCATTTCCTGGCCGCCAATGAACTTTAAAAATTAATGGTCCATACTCTGTTTGGTACATATTTACTTGTTGAGAACTTATTTTATTTAAACCATCTATCTCGAATGGTAATAAGTTTTGTTTTATATAATTGCTTAGTTCCTCATTCTTAGCATAATCTGGTAATATCGCATCAACCTGCCTTATTCCTAGACTAGTATAGTGAGATATACCGAGTACATTTGTTACTATATCAACAACTGCATTAAACCTTTGAATAAAATCTTTGAAGTTAGAATATGTTGCTGAATGAAAAATAATACTTTCTTCAGTTAATAGTATGCCTCTTTCTCTATTACTATCAAAAAATAAAAATTCATTTGTATATATTGTATTGAGAGTTTGCCCATCATTTCTCTGAATTATTTCCAGCCCCTGTTTCGTGCGCTTATCAAATATGGGATATTCTGCTTTAAGTTCTTTCTGAATTGAGGGGATAAATTCTTTTAGCGAAGTTTGTGTTGGATAACCAAGTTTAACTAGTGAATATACAATTGGTGGATTTGCTATAGGACCGTATTTATCGAATATAACTCCCATGATCCCTCTCTTTATTCGTAGTTTCGTAGTATTGAAATACTTATCAAAGTTATTATTTTGACCGCAACTTTACACTAAAGTTTACACTAATGACACTATCGGTACATTTTTGCTGATCTTTAATTCAATTGCCCCATCAGTGCCCCACAGAAACAAAAAAGGCCTAGCATTTCTGCTAAGCCTTTGTTTTTATTGGCTGGGGAACAAGGATTCGAACCT
>CAZWEA010000242.1:0-2598 GCA_964632635.1 uncultured Cocleimonas sp.
GCGTGTTGCTTACGGCTTCTTAAATACTTTAGCAGGGCCTTTTGATTTCTTAGATCAAAACTATCCAATTCCACAACACGTACTTGAAATAACTGAGCCTGCACTAGCTGCAGGTAAGTTAAATATTGATAAGTCAAAGAATGATGACAAGGTTCTTACATTCCACGACTCTTGTAATATCGCTCGTGGCTCACGTATGGGTGATAAACCTGGCGGGCAATTTGATTTGCCTCGTAATGTAATAAGAGCAGTATGTAATAACTTTGTTGATATGCCTGCCGATACGATTAATGACGCTACGTTCTGTTGTGGTGGTGGTGGTGGAATCCTTACAGATGACTTGATGGAAATTCGTGTTAAGGGTGCACAACCGCGCATGGAAGCATTAAAACATGTAACTGAAAACCATCAAGTGACACACATGGCTGCTATTTGTGCTATTTGTAAATCACAGTTTACTAAGGTTATTCCTTACTATGGTTTTAGTATGGATATGATTGTGAGTGTTCATCAGTTAGTGAGTACTGCAATTTTCTTAACAGGTCAATTAACCGAAGAAGAAATTGAAGCACGTGATGCAGCAGAAGAAGCAGAACGTCTTGAAGCTATGGAAGTTCGTAAAAAAGCAGCAGCAGAAAAAGCGGCTAAAGATGCGGAAGCTGACGACAAGAAATAATTAACAGCACAATGGAATAGCTTTGTTATTTCATTGTTTAACGAAAATAAATTTAGATAATTTCCAATCCATTTTGGATTGAGCATGGAGAATAAGCATGGCAACTTCACCTGATGATAAAACATTAGAAGGGTACACGTTTAGACGCTACGAAGAGGGCGATCATACGTGGGATAGCATGGAAGAACATATCTTCCAAGAAGATACTTCTTACAAGTGTCCAACTTATATCCAGAAAACACCACCTTGTCAGGGCAGTTGTCCTTCAGGTGAAGATATTCGTGGCTGGTTACAAATTGTACGTGGTATAGAAAAGCCAACTGGCGATATGTCGATGCAGGAATATGCATTCCGTCGTTCTACAGCTGCTAACCCTTTCCCATCAATGATGGGTCGTGTATGTCCAGCTCCTTGTGAAGAAGGTTGTAACCGTAATGATGTTGATGACTTTGTTGGAATTAACTCGGTTGAGCAATACATTGGTGATGAAGCGATTGCATTAGGTCTAGGGTTTGATGATTCTGCTGCTTCAACAGGTAAGAAAATAGCTATCATCGGTGGTGGTGTTGCAGGTATGGCTGCAGCTTACCAACTTCGTAAAATGGGTCATGGTTCTACAATTTTTGATGATCACTCTCAATTAGGTGGAATGGCGCGTTACGGAATTCCTGGCTATCGTGTACCTCGCGACAAGATGGATGCAGAGATCAAACGTATTACAGATATGGATGGTGTTGAAGTAAAACTAAACACACGTGTTGGTAAAGACGTATCTGTTGAGTCTTTAGAAAAAGATTACGATGCAATCCTTTGGGCATTAGGTTGTAAAAAGGGTCGTGGATTATTCGTTGATAACTGGAATGACGTTCCAAACGCAATTACAGCCGTAGATTTCTTGGAAGCATTTAATCTAGGCGATATGAAATACACAGCACCAAAAGTTGTTTGTGTGGGTGGTGGTGATACCTCTATCGATGTTGTATCTGTATCTCGTCGTATCGGTACTTTGGCTGATTACACCGAAAAAGGTGAAGATTCTGCAACAGGTGTTATCAAGCATGATGCAGAACCAGCAAGTAAAGTTCCTGCTGAAGTTACATTAACGTCATTATTCCCATTAGATCAAATGACAGCAGCTGAGCATGAAGTACAAGATGCATTAATTGAAGGTGTAACAATTCTTACGGAAGTTATGCCTACAGAAATTCTTGTTGATGATAACGGTCGCGCAGTTGGTTTGAAGGTTGTTGAGTCTGTAATGGAAGGCAACATACCTAAGCCAAAAGAAGGCGGAAAAGAAACTATTATTGAAGCTGACTTGATTGTATCTGCAATCGGACAGTTTGGTGATCTTGACGGTGTTGAAGATTACGGTAACGATCGCAATGCAATCGATGCTGATAACTTCTACCAAGTTCCTGGTAAAGAAGGTCACTTCGTAGCCGGTGACATCGTTCGTCCTCACCTATTAACAACAGCTATCGGTCAAGCTTCTATCGCTGCTGAGACTATTAACCACTTCTTAACGCAGAAAGACGAGAAGATGGATAAGCGTCCTAAAGTTGATAAGCATCACTTTGACCTTTTAGATAAGCTTAAAGAGTATGAATTAAGCCCTGTATCTTACGATGAAGGTAAAGAAGAAGATCTACGTGGTACTGACAGTGATAACTATGCTGTACATAACTACGATGACCGTTCTGAACATGAAATTGTTGAGTCTAGTGAATTATTCCTAGGACACTTCGAGAGAGTTGGTCGTAACAAGCGTACGGAAGACGTACCTAGTAAAGATGATGTACTTGGTCACTTTGTTGAGCGTATGAATGCACTTGAAGAAGAGCAGGTTGTAGAAGAAGCAGAGCGCTGTATGAGTTGTGGTCTTTGTTTTGAGTGTGATAACTGTGTTATCTACTGTCCTC
>CAZWEA010000243.1:0-2579 GCA_964632635.1 uncultured Cocleimonas sp.
GATGGAGCAATAGGAAAAGGAACAATGTCTGCTGTAGAGAAGTTTCAGACTGACAATGATTTGCCAACAGGTGGTTTAACAATTGATGTGTTGGAAAAATTAGGTGTTATGTAATTTAAACACTTAAATTTAGATATAAAAAAAGCCGCATTTTGCGGCTTTTTTTATATATTGATGTTTCATCCTACTAGTTATCAATTTGCTGTTGTTGGTAGAAATCTAATCTAAAATTATCAAAGTCATTATTTTCGATTGCTTTTCGTATATTTTGCATAAGCTTTTGATAATAAAATAAATTATGGATTGTATTTAGATTTGCGCCAAGCATTTCTTTACATTTATCTAAATGGCGTAAATAAGAACGTGAATAATTTTGGCAGGTATAGCACCCACAATTTTTGTCAATTGGCCCTGTGTCTAACTGGTGTTTACTATTGCGAATATTGAGTTTTCCGTTATGGGTAAATAAAAAGCCATTTCGAGCATTACGAGTTGGAATAACGCAATCAAACATATCGATTCCACGTTTCACGGACTCAACAATATCTTCAGGTTTTCCAACACCCATTAAATAACGTGGTTTGTTTTTCGGTAGTAGAGGTGTAGTTGTCTCTAAAACAATATCCCTTTCATTTTTAGGTTCACCTACTGATAGCCCGCCTATAGCATATCCATCAAAGTCGATTTTTATAAGTTCCTTTGCTGAAATAGCTCTTAATTCCGGATGCATGCCACCTTGAACGATGCCAAAAAGTGCTGCTTGATTATCAGCGTGGGCCTGTTTACTTCTTTTTGCCCAGCGAAGAGATAGTTCCATTGATAGTTTCGCTTCATCTAAAGTAGCTGGGTAAGGTGTACATTCATCAAAGATCATTACAATATCTGATCCTAATTCCCGTTGAATTTGCATGGACTTTTCAGGGGAAAGTAAAATCTTTTCACCATTAACAGGTGATCGAAAATGAACTCCTTCTTCGGTTATTTTCCTCATTTTTGCTAATGAAAAAACCTGAAACCCTCCTGAGTCTGTAAGAATTGGTTTGTCCCAGTTCATGAAATCATGCAAGTCACCATGTTGTTGGATAACTTTAGTGCCTGGGCGAAGCATGAGATGGAAGGTGTTACCTAGAATGATCTGTGCACCATGACTTTTAATTTCTTCAGGCTTCATGGACTTTACAGTTCCATAAGTGCCTACTGGCATAAATGCAGGTGTTTCTATTTTGCCGCGAGGAAAACTCAATTGCCCTCGTCGAGCTTGATTATCTCGCGATGAATCATCGTTAATTAGATTAAATTGCATGTGTATATGCACCAATTAATAAATATATAGAGTATAAATAATAAAGAGAGCTGTAGCACAGTATTAGTTATTATTTTTGTCTATTCAGGTGTTTTTTGATTCTAATAATGTGTCAGTTTTATTTCTTACAGAATAAGAATTAAAGCATATAATAAATAACTAATAAATAGAAATCAGTAACTTACACTGCGGTAATTTGACACGCGATGGTCTCTTCTGCCATTATGATTGTAAGAATCAACTTAACATAGGTTGGTTTTTATATTTTTATAACCTATTAAGTATGTAGTTAATCCTAGTTGGATACTTAGTGTTAATTTTATAGGATAAAGTTGACGCGATAGTAATGTTTCTACGGCAAAGCTTTTAGGTTTTGCAACTTAATTTATCACCAAGGAATAGTATTATATGAGAAATATTAAGAAGAAATTAAGTATGTTAGCTTTAGTAGTGTCAGTCTCAACCCCCGCAATGGCAAATACTTACATGGACGCTGCATGGGCGAAAAAAGCCTGTCAGGCTTGGAATGCAAGTTCAGTACTAACATCAAAGTTATCAGATATGGATGCCAGTGACGGTGGTGGTGGTTATTCATGGATAAAGAATAATGCTGGGCGTGGTTATAAGCTTGTTCAAATGTATCGTACTAGCTGTGGTGCTAAGTCAAAAATTCAACTGACTATTCAAGATAAGGGCGGAAAAGCAATGTGTACTGCTTCGGGTAAGCCTGATGGAAAGAAGATGAATTTTAGCGTCGACTATTTAATGCATGCTAGCGATAAGCATTGGACTTGTATGGGTAAAGGCTCATTTGGTTGTGGAGCAATGGGTGCAATGATGAGTGGTAAGCTTAAATTTCAAGGTCCAAAGATGGAAGCTATGAAAGTGATGGATCCTTTTGAGGCATTTTTAAAGGTGGCAGGTAAGACTCCAGGAAATAAGGCTGCATGCCCTAACTGATTTTTATTTTGATGAGTTTTTGAAAAACCCTAGATTATTCTAGGGTTTTTTTTTGAGAGTTGGAAAGTAACAATGGTGCTATAAATTTTCAAAGAATGCGCTCTGATATATATGAAATATCATAAAAAAGGGTGGGGTGCCATAAAACTATTTTTTTATTGGGCAATATCGTACTTGACGAAAATATTTTAGATGCGTATTATTCGCGCTCTGCTGTTTAGGTGGAAGTGTCGGGATATAGCGCAGTCTGGTAGCGCGCCTGCTTTGGGTGCAGGATGTCGGGAGTTCGAATCTCTCTATCCCGACCATTTTTTAA
>CAZWEA010000244.1:0-2564 GCA_964632635.1 uncultured Cocleimonas sp.
TCCTTTGACCCTAGCCCTGGTGGAGAAGGACTATTCTCCAGTAAAATTGTGACTTTATTAGGTGGTACTTTGTACGCTGCAAATGGTAAAAGCCTAATTTTTTTTGGGGAAAAAGACTCAATAACTGCGCTTCCTGTAATCGGGTTTAAAGTTGAAATTCGTAACCGTGGTGATGCATCAGTAAACTATGGTTTCGCGACTGAGCATTTTTACAAACGATAGGAGAATTAGTAATGGCATCCCCCCCTTTATTTGATAATTGATAGCAATTGTTAAATAAAGGGGGGGATGCCATTAAGATAGTATGCCAAAATAATTTAATGGTTAAAAAGTTGCAGTAACCTGAGCGGACTTGGTTTATCCAGAGCGGAGTCGAAGGAAAGGCACGGTGAATCGAAGAAAAAACTTTCTAACTAATAGGTACTTACCATTTTGAGATTTTACCTGAGGTTCTTTCTAGCCATCTTTTAAGAGTAAAGATAACTCCTCAAACTTCTTTTGCATTTCGATATTTTTAAAGGGCACGATTTCAGGTATTTGGATATTCATTAATGCACTAAAAGATGCTTGATTGGTTTTCATTAAACGGATGAGATCAGCGCTTAGCTTTACCGTATCAAATGTATTTTTAGCGACTTGATAATCCTTCTTTGCCAGCACCAATGCCTTTTTTACCTTTTGTTTTTGCTTTTGTAACTGTTTGCTATACAGCTTGGCGACTTTTAAAGTGAGTTGCTGTGCTTTGATATTATTTTGTAATACGCGACGTTGTGAAGAATTCTTCTCTGAGCGTAATAATGAACGAGATTTTTTACTGACCTGTTTTGTGTCATTTTCAATTTTATCTATTTTAGGCAAGTATTCCGTTTCTAACTTGGTGATATAGCTTTGCTGCATTGAAATCACCATTTTCAACAAGACAACATGCATTCCATAATACTTTCTTGCTTGGTTAATATCTTCATCAAATTCCAGTGTTAATTCCATTAACTGTTTCGTTATATCAGCAAGAACATCATAAACCACGGACATTTTAATAATGTCGTCGGAGTCAACTCGTGAGAGTAAAACATCAATTTGACCATCATCTAGGAGTAGACCCACTTCTTGAAAACGTGCTCTTAGGTTGTTTTTTTGGAAAATAATATTATCTTTAAAGAGATTGATATTCTCTTGAATTTCATTGATCTCCTTATCTAAGTCAGCTCTTTCAGCGACGCTAGCAATTACTCTTTTTTCTTTTAGGTTGGCAATATCATGGCGTTCTTTTTGAATTTTCTTTTTTAAACGGCTTATGTTTTCTTGGTTTTTAGAAATTTCAGGACTAGAGAGTAAATTTTCGATTTCAGTAAATACTTCAAACTGATCTTCACCAAGTGATTCTTTGTCATTACCAAACCAAGCAGACTCAGGCGCATTATCTATCTGAGTATTAATGGTTAAAGCATCATCGAGGCTTTCTAGGACTTTTGGCCAAATCTTTTTGAGGTGGGTACTATTTTCTTCGATTACAATTTTTTCTGAAATTCCCTTCATTTCAGAATCAGCAAGGACACGAACATCTCCAGATAACGAGCTGTATAAGTCTTTGCTCTTATCAATGGTGTCACTGCTTAGGTCTTTAGTACTATCCCAAGCTCCTTTGACGGACTCTTTCCAGTCAGCCTGAGCGGGTTGCACTAAAATACTAAGGAGTAATATATGTTTAAGAATTTTCATATCTTGATTTTAACATTAACTGATTAAGTTCTAACAGGATGTTTTGGCTTTAGTAAAAGGCAATCAACTTATTAAAGCTTTAGCATTGTGGCAATTGGACAATGTTTCAAGGCAAGCAGTGGCAGCTTCCTTACCTTTTTGTTTGAAGTGACTTAAGAAGAAAGCCTCATGTTCCCCACTTTCATGAAAGGTCACAGGTGTCATAATCGAATGGATAATAGGAATGCGTGTTTCTAACTGAATATCCATAATTGATTTAATAATGGCATCAGCAACAAATTCGTGTCGATAAATTCCACCATCTACAATTAAACCAGCTACTATAATTATTGAATATTTACCTGTTTCTGCCCTTAATTTTGCCTGTAGTGGGATCTCTAATGCTCCTGGTACGTCGACGATATCAATGTTTGTCTTTTTAATGCCTGATTGGCTGAGTGTTTCAAAGCAACTATCACGCAACTTGCTAACAATATTTCTATGCCATGATGCTTGAATAAAACAGATATTTTCTTTATGGAAATCATTCATTTTTGCCACCATTTGATTAATTTAATAATGGGGTGTAATGAAAAAGCAGGCGAGCGCATGCAGATTATCCAGTTGGACGCACACATAAAGAAAGCGAAGTAAATTCACTCTCTAACCTGTAAACCTCTCTCATCCGGACTTTAACCGTCGGCTCTGGAGTCACACCAGATCTGCTGACCCACAAAAAATGTGGCGCTCGCGGGCTTGATTGAATAAAAAATAAATACAATCTTACCGCCGGTAGGGAATTGCACCCAACCCCGAAGTATTACAAGATTTAGTGTAAGGGAAAAAGCTTAACAAGAGAAGAAAAT
>CAZWEA010000245.1:0-2484 GCA_964632635.1 uncultured Cocleimonas sp.
AAGCCCAAGAACTCATTGAGCATTGGTCGCCTTGGCGCACTGCTGGGAGCTTATTTCTCTGGCACTATTATCATGGCGCGCCGACTTAAAAGCTAACAACAGGGCTAACAATAAAAATCGTTATACCCAACCAACAAGCTGAGCATGCACCCCTGAATCTTGCACACCACTTAATACATCCAGTGATTTTGTTTGCTTAGGATTGTAATCAACAATCATTAAATGTGGACGCTTATCTTGTAAATCTGCAGATAACACCCCATCTAACGCTACTATTTTTTGTAGTAATTGTTCGCGATTACCAGAATCTAAGCTTTCATCTATATGAACTATGACACCCGTTGAACCCTTCATGACACCCTTCCTCGATTGAGTAAATTATTTTAAATAGGTTGTCTTCAGCTATTCTTCTCATTGAACTACGCAAAGAGTATAGAAAAGGTATTGGTTAAAAACTAATCAGTGTTGATAATATCGAGAAGTATTTATTTTTATTTAGTAAGCTTACCATTTGTGTTTTTCACAAATGGATAAGTCAGCCGAGTGAAACGAGACAACAACTTTGTTGTTTAAAGTTGACCCAGAGGGTGAGGCAAAGCCGAATAATTATGTCGCTGTTTTTTAGCGACGTTCACCAAATATAAACTCCCTTTTCAAGGGAGAAAAAGCCAGAATTCAAACCAACCGCAATTTATATTTCTCACCATTAAACTCAATCACATCACCCGATACCATCTTCTTACGTTTTCGAGTTTCAAGCTCATTATTCACTGTCACATAACCTTCTGAGATAACGTGTTTCGCCTCACCACCACTTGTAACGATGCTTTCAAATTTTAGTAACTTATATAACTCTACAGGCTCTTTGTTGATTTCTATTTCTTTCATAATTTCTAGTATCGCTTTTAATTATTGCTTACTCAGGTCGGCTATCAGCCATTAAATTATCTAGTGCTTTTTGGGCAAGATCAGGATTCGTAAAATCTTTAGCTTCCAACATCTCACATTCATCCCTAATCATCTCTGCAATAGTAACAGGATAAAACCGACAATCCTCTGGGCGATCATGATAAATATCACAGGTGAAAAAAGTATCTGATTGTTTACGCAAGAATGGGCATAAAGTGATTTCTTCGCCTGTTTTTGGTTGCCTCCAGATTTTCCCATCACTTACATAGCGCGCAATATCAGGTCGAAAGACTTCCCAGTACTCAATTTCATCAGCCGATGCGGATAAACCACCGTTACTGTATTTTGTACAACATTTACCACAGGAATTACACGCTTTCATCGTTCTTATAATCTTAACAAGCTTCAAAGGCACTAAAATAGACTATTTATCGCTATTTTTATAGCCCCCCTGTACAACCCGAGCACCTAGGTAACAGATTAAACCGATGACATAGGTAACACAATATCAATTACAGTAGACATAGGAGGAAACACCTATGCCATGGAATGAGGTAGATATTGTGAAATTAAGAAAACAGTTTATAGAAGAATACTTAGGGCAAGAGTTTGCTAACTTTAGCGCACTCTGTAATAGCTACGGCATCAGTCGAAAAACAGGTTACAAATGGCAAGACCGTTTTATGAGTGGAGGTTTTGATAATCTTACAGATCGAAGTAGCGCGCCTATCAATCACCCCAATAAAACCCCAGATGACATATGCCAGCTCATCATAGCAACGAAGCATACTCACACCTATTGGGGGCCAAAGAAGATACTGGACTACCTCAAAAGGCATGAACCCACCAAGACATTACCCGCTGATAGCACCGCAGGCCTAATCTTAGATAGAGTAGGATTGGTTAAACCAAGAAAGAAACGCTGGTCAGTCCCCGCAGACGAACAAGCTTTCACTAAAAGTGATCAAAACAACCAAGTGTGGGGCGTTGATTACAAAGGGCAATTTAAATTAGGCAATGGAAAAATATGCTATCCACTCACCATTACCGATGATAGCTCGCGCTACTTACTACGGTGTCAGGCATTACAAAGCACCTGTCGCAGTGATGCAAAAGACTGGATGGAGCATACCTTTAGAGAATACGGGCTACCTGATGCGATTCGTTCAGACAACGGCTCACCCTTTGCTTCTATCGCAGCAGGCGGAATCAGCCGACTATCCAAATGGTGGATTCAACTAGGCATTCGACCCCAGCGTATAAAGCCTGGTCATCCACAACAAAATGGTCGCCATGAAAGAATGCATAAGAGCCTAAAGGAAGCGACCACCAAACCCAGCTCCTATAGCCAGAAGACACAACAAACGCAGTTTGATGACTTTCTACATGAATTTAACCATGAACGCTCTCACGAAGCATTGGGTAGAAAGCTACCCTGTGAGGTATATCAACCCTCAACACGCCAATACCCAGAACGACTACCAAAGATAACTTACGATGACGGAATACAGGTTCGTAAAGTTAAGCGAAGTGGAGAAATAAAATGGCGCAACACCCATATTTACATCTCACAAG
>CAZWEA010000246.1:0-2476 GCA_964632635.1 uncultured Cocleimonas sp.
TACATTAATGGTTTTAACACCTTTACCACCTCTGTTAGTAATACGGTAATCATCTAAACTTGAACGTTTACCATATCCTTTTTCAGAAACAACTAAAATATCACTTTCATCATCAGAAATAGATACCATTCCTATCACTTCATCCTTATCATCTTTTAGACGGATACCTCTCACACCCGATGCATTTCTACCCATTGGTCTGGTTTTACCCTCTTCAAATCGTATAGACTTACCTGATTTAGCAGCTATCATGATCTGACTTTCACCATTGGTCAATTTAGCTTCTAAAAGTTCATCTCCTTCTTTGATCGTTATCGCATTGATACCATTGGTTCTTGGACGAGAATACTGCTCTAAAGAAGTTTTCTTGGTTTGCCCTTTTTTGGTAACCATCACCACATAATAATTATTTACATAGTTTTCATCTTTTAAATCCTGTGTTACCAGAAATGCTTTTACCTTGTCATCATTTTCTATATTGATCAGATTTTGAATCGCTCTTCCTTTAGATGTTTTTCCTCCTTCCGGAATTTCATAAACACGCATCCAGAATACTTTCCCTTTTTGAGTAAAGAACAACATAAACTGGTGATTGGTTCCAACAAACAAATGTTCTAAGAAATCTTCATTTCTTGTAGAAACACCTTTCTGACCTCTACCACCTCTATTTTGGGTTTTATATTCCGACAGATCTGTACGTTTTATATATCCTGCATGAGAAATAGTAATCACTACTTTAGAATCCGGAATCATATCTTCAATATTCAATTCACCACCAGCATATTCAATAACCGATCTTCTTTCATCTCCGTATTTCTCTTTGATCACCGTTAATTCTTCCACAATAATTTCCATTCTGCGAGATTCATTAGCAAGAATATCTTTAAGATCAACAATTAATTTCATGATCTCTTCATATTCTGATCTAAGCTTGTCTTGCTCTAATCCAGTCAACTGACGCAATCTCATTTCAACAATTGCCCTTGCCTGAATATCCGATAGTTCAAATCGTTCAATCAACTTAGCTCTGGCCTCATCACCGTTACTTGAAGCACGAATCAGTTTAATTACCTCATCAATATTGTCACTGGCAATAATCAGCCCTTCTAAAATATGAGCTCTGGCTTCAGCTTTTTCCAGTTCAAATTTTGTTCTTCGTACAACCACCTCATGACGATGATTTACAAAATGTACGATCAAATCCTTTAAATTCAACATTTCTGGCTTTCCATTCACCAAGGCAATGTTATTCACACTAAAGGAAGTTTGTAAGGCTGTATATTTATAAAGTTTATTTAAAACAATATTGGGTATGGCATCTCTTTTTAAAACATATACCATTCTTCGACCCTTTCTACTCGTTTCATCACGAATAGTTGAAATACCGTCTATTTTTTTATCATTGATAAGATCTGCTGTTTTTTTCATCAGATCTGCTCCGTTTACCTGATATGGCAATTCGGTTACAACAATACATTCTCTTCCGCCAACTTCTTCAAAATTAGCTTTGGCGCGCATCACAATTCGACCCTTACCAGTTAAAAATGCATTCCGCACACCCTCATATCCATAAATAGTCCCTCCGGTAGGAAAATCAGGGGCTTTGATATGCTGCATCAACTCTTCAATTTCAATATCATTGTTATGGATGTATGCAATAGTACCATCAATTACCTCACTTAAATTGTGAGGTGCCATATTTGTTGCCATACCAACAGCAATACCAGAAGCTCCGTTTACCAGTAAACTTGGAATACGGGTTGGTAAAACCGTAGGTTCTTTTAAGGTATCATCAAAATTCAGGCGATGATCTACAGTATCTTTATCAATATCGGCAAGCATATCTTCCGATATCTTCTTCATTCGGACTTCTGTATACCTCATCGCTGCCGGACTATCACCATCCGGTGAACCAAAGTTTCCTTGTCCGTCCACCAATTCATAGCGCATACTCCAGTCTTGTGCCATCCTCACCATTGCGTCATATACAGATGTATCACCATGTGGATGATACTTACCTAAAACTTCCCCTACAACTCTTGCAGATTTCTTATGTGCTCCTGTTGCTTTAATTCCTAATTCATGCATACCGAATAACACCCTTCTGTGCACTGGCTTCAAACCATCTCTTACATCAGGCAATGCTCTTGAAACAATTACAGACATTGAATAATCAATGTAAGCTGACTTCATTTCATCTTCAATATTGATAGGAATTATTTTATCATTTTCCGCCATATTATTATTTGTTTTTTGTCAATTTTTTAGAAGCAGCAATATACAATATATCTCTTTTTTATACTCTTTCAAATCGACATTTATTAACATTATTTATTAACAATGTAACTTCATTATTTAATTGAAATTTAGTAACTTAGTAATATGTTTAAAGTTACTTATAACTTTTGTAATGATTAAGTAAAAAATTCTACTAAATTTACAGCATAAATGATATAGATTATGGATGATAATTTTT
>CAZWEA010000247.1:0-2341 GCA_964632635.1 uncultured Cocleimonas sp.
CCTTTAATTCCTTTAATTCCTTTAATTCCTTTAATTCCTTTAATTCCTTTAATTCAAAGAACAAGCCTATGGTTTTTCTTTATTTCATTCTGCAAGTCATCAAAAACACCCGCTTTATTTGCATAGTCGTCCCACTTTTCAACGACTGAAATTACTTCATCAATAATCTGATTGGATTCTTTCTTAAAGTTGCTTAGTAGTGTACCCACAGCCAATAAATCATCACGACTAAAATTATCTCTCTTACCGTTTAAACTCATTTGATGTGAGTCTACCCAGGGGGAGCCTTTTTTATAACTGTAAGCAAGATCAAATGCTGGTGATAGTCGCCACTTACTTTTAGCCGTTTTTAATACGAAACCTATATTTTTTGTATGATCATCATGATTTCGAGCAACCACGTTAAAAACCATGCGACGATAAATTTCAATAGCGTCCTTTCTTGGTAATTTTAGCTGCCTTCCAACAGATAATAATTGTTCATAACTATAAGCTCCTGGTTTCTTATAATCAGCGTGATCCATTGCGCATAAAGAAACATAATGTATCTTTTTATTACCGTTACGATCAAAACGTTTGGTCATAAAGTGTGCTCTTTCCCCATCTATTAGTAACTCAGATGGAGATATATTAATTCCAGCATCAATTGCCATCAGATAATAGGCATACTCCATACGCCCAAAACCTTTAGGGTCTCCGAATACTTGGCTATTAACTTTATGTTCTTCGACACCGTCAAACTTCAATAAATAATGTTCAAAACCTCTTGGTGCATCTACTTGACCAGAACGTAGTTGAGTTCTATCCACATTCACAGCAACCAATGCTTTAGCGCGTGCACCGCCAGCAGATGTACCGACTTGAAACAACCCAGACATTGCATCGTTATTAGTCCCTTCTGGTAATACATCTTCTGATAGATTTGCGCGCTGATCTAAAATTTCCTGAGCCATTCTAACCAATGATATGAGTTCAACACTTCCACCACTTATTTTTACCTTTGAATTAGCAGGCTCAAACTCAAGCGCCCCCATCCCTCTATTACCTATATAAAGCAAACGCTCAAGTGATGTAAATGAATTAGCATCTCGCCCATTTCTAGCTAACCATGCATTGATAACTGCGTTGCCAAAATCATCAGGCAAAGTATCAGAAAAAATTGCAGGTAATCCTTTGTAGGTTTCAGAATTTAAACTAGGAAACTGATACTTCCTGGAAGATAAAGGCATTCGTAAAGGAGCTATTTCTATGCCCGTATTTACCCATTCAGATGCATACTCAAAGGTACTAATTTTTGAAGTCGGGTCATACATCAATGCACCAACCAAATCACCCCATAAACGAACTTCAGACAAATTTTGCATTACCAATCCAGCCTTGGTTCTGGTTTTTTAGTATTAGTATCAACTTTTTCCACATCTACACCTGTTGCACGCTGCCTTTGCTTTCCCTTAAGTTTCAATTGCTCAATCGGACTGAATGTTGTCTCTGTTATTAATGGCTCTATTAAATCTAATCGCCCCAAAACCCGCAGTACTGCAATAATATTCTCAAATTTGCCCATACCACCCGCTAACTTGCGATAACTAACACGTGATAGGCCAATCTCATCAGCCACTTGCTGCTGTGTAAGATTCTGCTCTAATCGCATTTGCTCAATTCGATGCCCAACTTCAGTAGCAATCGAGCTATTTGTCATTGTATCGAGATTCATAATGATAAGATTTCTATCCTTAACCAGCCTGAAACGAAGATAATGATAATATTTATATACATAATAATACAGAGATAAAAGGTTAGCAACAATAAAGATAAGATTAGTTATCTTACTGCTAAAAAAACGCCGTTAATGATAAGATTTATTATCATTAAATCAAATGGGGGCAAATTCTCTACTCAGCACTATTTATACCCAATTCGTTCTTCAAATAAAAAAGCCCGCTTATGCGGGCTTTTTTAATTAAGTAAGAAGTTTCTTAAACTTCTTTGTAGATCTCTGCACCCTGCTTCTTGAATCCAACAGCTTTACTCTGCATCCCTTCCTTCAAAGCTTCATCATCACTCATTCCCATCTTCGCCGCATACTCCCTCACATCCTGCGTAATTTTCATCGAACAGAAATTCGGCCCACACATTGAGCAGAAATGTGCGACTTTATGTGCTTCTTTCGGCATGGTTTCATCGTGGTATTCACGGGCGCGTTCTGGATCAAGTCCAAGGTTAAACTGATCTTCCCAACGGAAAGTAATAGGTGTCAGAGAACAATTAACACTAATATTCGAAACTGTTTATATTAGAAACAATTGGTCTCTGACACTGAGGGATCCAAATATTTTTTAAT
>CAZWEA010000248.1:0-2178 GCA_964632635.1 uncultured Cocleimonas sp.
GATAGCTAGGCGCTGAAATGGGCGCATAGCAGGCTACGCAACTATTTTAGCAACACAGCCTATCGGCAAAAACCAACCGATAGAAAACCGCATCCGTGACCGCGTGAAGTATAGTAACTGACAGATAAAAACCAAGTGAAAAAGTATGTTATATCACTGTATCATTGCTTATGCTAGAAATCAAAAGTATTGAACTGTATTAAAGCCACCGAAACACATGGGGGGGAACCACATAAATAAAGACTAGACTATCAATCCTTTACAATTAAAAATAAGCCCGACATTCCTTTAATCCCAACTCTAAAAAATCAATTTTTTCTGTTCATTAATTTGTTTAAAGTGTACTTTTTAGTAAGATTGAGTTAGCGATTTATTATCTCTGAACCTGTATGCCGTTTTATCAAGTTTTCAAAGTATTATGGAAATGGAACAGAGTATGAGTTGAAAAGGAATTGTTGGAATAACGATCCAAAGAGCGATTTTTGGGGAGCCTTAAGCATAAGCAACTGAATTTTTATAAATTTAGTTGCCAAGTCAGATCGCCATTGGGTTTTGAGTAAGTGTTATAGAAAGTGGGCTAAGGAAGTACTCTATTTGTAAACCTATACAATTTGGTAAAGCCTTTTATAACCGTCTACCTCAATTTTTGATAACGTGCCAAAGCCCAAAGCGGAAAATATTTATCATAACCATAATATCTCAAGTAGTAAGTACCAGGAAATATAGGTGCGTTGAAGCATACATCTTGCCATAGGCCATGCTCTTCCTGAGAGCCTAACAGAAAACGAATACCAGCTACCACCTCTGCAGAACGAATCTCCCCGGCAGCCATTAACCCCAATAAGGCCCACGATGTCTGACAAATAGTGCTAATATGATTTTTTCCTCGGTATTGATCATCGTGGTAACTCTGGTTATCTTCCCCCCAACCACCATCACTCCTTTGTACCGATTTAAGCCACCTGACTGCGCGTTGAATTCTAATATTATCATTGGGGATTTTAGCTTGTTCCATTGCTATTAAAACCGACCAGGTTCCGTATATATAATTAGTTCCCCAGCGACCAAACCAAGAACCATCCAACTCCTGTTCCTTCCACAAAAAGTCAATGCACGTATCTAGTGCAGTCTGATAACGTGGCTGCTGATCAGCAACACTGGCTAACAACATAGCACTTCGTGCGCTAACATCTGCACTAGGTGTATCTAATGTTGGCAAGTTATCTAAAAAGGGTAAATCATTCAAACTATAATCAGTATTATCTGCGTCAAATGCGGCAAAACCACCATTTTTTGACTGCATCACTTCAACCCAGCGAACAGCTCTGTCTATGGCAACATCAAACTGCCTATCATTCGATTGGCATAAGGCAAATGCAACCACAGCTGTATCATCTACATCAGGATAGTAAGAATTGTTAAACTCGAATGCCCAACCGCCACCGCCTTTAAAATGAGGGCGTCGATTTCTCCAATCTCCTGGAGCATCACCAATTTGCTTACTCAATAGCCAATTTAAGGATTTGTCGATAGCTGCCTGTGCAGGTGCAGTCCCACATTCTTGTAATGCAAGAGTAGAGAATCCTGTATCCCAGGTAGGAGAAAAGCAAGGTTGAAAATAGGCTTCGTCATGCTTAGTAATTAATAGTTTTTTGATGGCTTTTTTTACCATTTTAATTTCAGAGCTTTGTTCAGATATTCCTAATACTGACATAACTTTATAAGAAAAAAGCATTGCTGGTAACATTGCTCCCAATCCATCTTCACCATTAAGCCTATCCTGAATCCATTGAAAGGCTTTACTTACAGCAAACTGTCGTATTTTATTAGGGATCAAACAATCCAATGCGCGTCCTAACCCACCTAAACCAAGATAAATTTTACCTAGAAGAGAATCTGGTCTTGCAAAATAATTTTTTTCCAATTCTGGCGGTCTGATAAATAGTTCACTGATCCCGATTTTTTTTGGGTTTTTTGCAGTTGCTTTACAGCTATACAAAATGGACAGTGGCACCATAAGAATCCGAACCCAGTAAGAAACTCTATAGATATGAAAGGGTGACCATTTGGGTAACAAGATGATTTCCACAGGCGTGTAGGGTATCGCGCGCCAAGGAATCTGTTCAAATTCAGCTAACGAAAAACGTGTATAAACATTACAGGCTGCTGCTCCTCCGT
>CAZWEA010000249.1:0-2099 GCA_964632635.1 uncultured Cocleimonas sp.
ATTGGCAACGATATCTCCCACAGCATAATTCTCACCAATGCAGAATTCTCTATAGCTTACATCTGAGGAATGGTGGCAGTAACCGAGCTCCACCCATGCTTGTTGCCATGCCCACCCAATATCTGGCGTATAAGGGCCGCCTTGGTTACACCAGCCTGCTACTTTACATTCAAACACCTTCCCTCTGCGTTGAACTACATCGTACTCTTGGTAACTCAAATTAGGTGTGTAATTTTCAATGTAATCGCAGTCCTCAGCCAATGCTGAGATAGTCACTAACATAAGAAATAGAGTGGATATCGTATATTTTTGCATGAGTATTAGCCTCCAGTTTTTTTCAGCTTATCTCATTGACTCTTAATGCAAGATGAACGCTTGTTATAGAGAGCTTTGAAACATCCTTTTAAAATTTGCAATAATATTTGCAGATAGTAACTGTAAGGCCGAGGTTGGATGAGTGATAACGAAATCCGACATTCGCTGCTGAGTTTACGAGGGTTTGGCGAAGCGGCACGCACGCAGGGCGGCCGGGGCACAATGGCTGCCGCGTTGGCGACTTGGATGTCCCAGAATCTTTCACGAGGTGGCGACACGCTTGTGGCGTATAATTTTGGAAAATGTTTGTTATTTGAATTTACGCCCCACATGTTCGACTTTTGAAGGTTTTGAGCCTAATGCGTGAAAATCACAAGAGTAAAGTTTTCAGGAGGGGGGCAAGCTCAGCTCCAGTCAATGTGTCATGTATTATCAATATAAAAAAACCATAGAACCCAAGAATCACCAAAAGTCAAGATCTAAAAAAGGTAATAGTTCACTAAAAATGAGTGAATTATTACCTACCAAGTAATGATACAATCCTTTACTCTTAAGCTCCTCTTAAGCTATGTATGTTAGATGGCTTGGAGTGCTAGGAAACTGTCTATTTATAGCTATTTTAAATTATTAAGGTATTGAAAAATTGTCAATAATATTTTTTTTGAAAAAAATAATAATTAAATTTAGTGTTAATCAACGGTTTATTCTTTTGTAATCTTTTAAAACAAGAGCCTAGTAAATAGGGCAGTCTGAAAGGTTTAAGTGCATGGTTTGATAGCCTTTTAGTTTCTGTATGAGTGTTTACTTTCTATACTAAGGAAATAATAATGAAAAAAATAACAAACTTAATTTATGCAATCATTGTTGCTGGAATGACCACAGTCTTTTCTACATCCTATGCTGCAACTATTTCTTATCAAGGGACTATAACTCCTCCTTTTAGTAGTGGTATTGGTTCGGGTTCAACAGGAGGGCAGAGTTGGGTAGACGGGAATGGAGCAACGGATTTTTGGTCGACTGTTACTGGTTCAGTAGGAGGCGATGGTTGGATAGAAGGGATTGCTGAAGAAACGGACTTTTGGTCATTTGCAGTCGGCCCAGGCGGAGCCTCGTTAGATATTTGGGCTCTTCGAGATAATGAAAGCACTGATCTTGACCCAGCATTTTCTATTTACTCTGGTATCACAACAGCTGATGAATCTGAATTCATCTCATCTAGCGGTTTCGAAAGCTTCGGTGGTATAACCTTTTCTGAGTTTGCAGATGATGAAATCCCTAATGATGAAGGCCCATTTGGTGATCCTGCTTTATATAATATGGCGTTTGAAGAAGGTATTTATACAATCGCAGTAGGTGGGTTTGCAAGTGATGATGAAGGGCCGTTTTCTTACGAGCTGTCTATTGGCACACCAGGTTCTGCTCCAGTTCCTACTGGTTTTGAGCCGAGTCCTGTTCCAATTCCAGGCGCATTTTTGTTTTTTGCAACGGGTTTATTTGGTTTCGTAAGTGTTAGGAAATGCAAGCAGTAGCATAAGCATCAAAAGGGCGGCATAAAGCTACATTTACTTTTGCAACAACTGCTTTATGTTGCCCATTATGCTAATCTAGATTTCAATGAAACACGGCGGCAATATTTATGAGTTTTCCCAAAGATTAAATTGCCTGCCGGAACAGGTACTAGATTTTTCGGCCAATATTAATCCCATACAGGCGGTTGATATAAGCAGTTTGCTACAGGTACCGCTCGGTTCTTATGCTGATCCCAATTACAGTTCACTAAAGCA
>CAZWEA010000250.1:0-2010 GCA_964632635.1 uncultured Cocleimonas sp.
TGAGCGCCAGATTGATCAGATCAAATGCCGTGTTATTGATGAAGAGAAGATAGCGCATGCTGAAAAAGTATTTTCCTTGTTCCAGCCTCATACAGAATGGATTAGCAAAGGCAAGGCAGGTGTCCCTGTCGAGCTGGGAATGCGGATGTGCATTATGGAAGATACGCATGGATTCATATTGCACCACCGAGTCATGCAAAAGGAGACCGATGACAAGATAGCGGTTGGCAGATGATGCAGGCGTTATTTCTAAAGTATCTGGCAATCCGCAAGCGATCGGTTATGTTGATAGTACTTCCGTTGATAATTCAGTTAAAGAAATATTTAAAATTCCTTAATCCTACAAATTCAGTTGGTCACTAAATCTAGAAAACGCGGTGATCAACTGATTTTTTTCTTACGTCGAAATTCATCACAGAACATCTGAGTATAAAGTCACATAAGCCACAATTAAACAAACCAAATCCAATCTGATTGTTATTCTGTGAATTATTACAAACTATTTCCAGAACTATCCTGCTATATTTTTATTCGAACTTCACAACAACAGAGGATTTAATCATGAATAGTATGGGTAGAGATATTACTGTAGGAATAATGTTTATAGTAGGTATTTTTGGTTTTTTAAATGGTAGTTTTATAGTCTCTACCATTGTTTTTGCGATGTCAGCAGTTTTTAGTAACTTACACTTGAACGCAGAGAAGGCAAAAATATCGGAAACAATTTAGAGGTCATCACTTAGAAGCGAGGATTTGCATATTATTAATCCTCAACCCTTAATCCTGAAAAATCAGTTAATCACGGGATATAGAAACCGTCGATAACTGATTTACAAGGTTATTTCCTAAGTTATTGCAAACAATTGAGTAGTTTGCAAGTATCTAGTGCTTCGACTTAAAAAATCAAATAAACTCATCCCTTATCTATCTTTTTTATTCACTCCCTCCGTAAATCATTCTTTTAAACTACTGATTAGTCAAGTTTCTTCTCCCTTCATTATAAGAGACAGAACAAAAACCCTACCTTATATAAGCTATTAATTTAAAAAATATTTCTCCATGTTGTGGTAAGATCACCAGCATGCTGAGTTTTCAAAATCAAGCATAAACACAATAACAACCATTTACACGAGGTAATACCTATCATGGTCTTGAATAAATTAATATTGGCTTCTTTTGTTAGCCTTGCACTACTAGCTACTGCACCATCTACGATGGCTGTTGGAAAAATAGAAAATGCTACACCTGCAGAAACAGTAGTTGCTATTGATAAAACTATAGAAATAGCTGAAGAAACTTTAGCAGCCATAAAAAGTGGTGCTGATAAAGATAGCGTAATGGCTTTGTTTAAAACCACTAAGCAATCCGCAAAAAAAATTGAAAGTACAGTTACCTATATGATTCGCGAAAGATCACTTGGAAGATTAAAGAAAGCACGCTCAGCTTTTAAAAAAGATGATTTAGAAAAAGCAGAAGAAAAAATGGAAGAAACAGTTAAAATGTTTAAAGATCTAAAAGACAAGTATCATAACTTTTAGTCGCACTCTTCTCCAAAAGGGGAGTGGCTAAACAGGGCTTTAGACTTGATTCAAGTCGAAGTAAAAGCCTTTTATTTTTGCTTCTCCTCAAATATATATACTTATAAAAAGGAGCAACTTTTCCAAGGGTTTCTCCTTTTTAATTTACTTAATTTCTCTCTCTCTCTATTCTTAAATTATCAATTTGATACTGGCGGTAGCTGTATAAAAGACAAGTTGTTAGTTGCAGGAATAAGCATCTTAGCTCCTAATCCATTGACTGCAGGTAATATCCCAAACCACGCACCATCCCAGGATTCAAACTGTTCAGAACCTCCAACACTAAGCTCTTCATAAATCGTCCCATCGTAATGCCACAATTTATCAGCCGTCAGACCAGCAGCAGATGCTTCACTTAAAGAACAACCATTCAAACAAGTACCCGACATTCCGCACACCCATTATCCATATCCAGAATATCGCATTTCATACT
>CAZWEA010000251.1:0-1955 GCA_964632635.1 uncultured Cocleimonas sp.
TTGAGAATTATAAAGGCTGGCTAAGGCTTAATTTACTTTGGGGCGCGCTTTTCCCATCATTGGGTGGCGAAATCTACTGGAGAATGTGTAAGTGAATTTTCCTTTGCTCAAGTCTGTTCTATCTAACTGAATAAGCAAATGGAAAACCGTTTTCAAACGCTCATCACTCATACTGGAGGGGTACTTTCTGTTTTATTAATACTGTCTATCCCTTTTTTCACTTCAATAGCTATCGTTATTACAGGACTATTGCTTCTGCTATGGTTGTTATCATGTCAGTTTTTTTCGTTAACTGAACTATTGAAACAAAATTCGATTGCATTATCCGCATTATTAATAATTGGGTATCTTTTAGTTGGAGTAATGTACAGCAGTGCTTCATTCAGGGAGTCGATAAACATCTGGCTTAAATACCGGGAATTTCTGTTAGTTATTATTTTGATCCCCTTTCTATCAAACAACCGATACCGTCAGTGGGCACTGACAGCGTTTATTATTGGGTCTATCATAACGCTGGCAGTTTCCTACGCTATCGAGTTTAATTTTATTAAAAAAACGACTTATTCAGCAAGTGCAAAAAGCTCAATTACCCATAGCATCTTTGTTGCATATTTTGCCTTTTTTTGTGCTCAACAGGCTTACCAAAAAATAATACCCTATGAACTATTTTGGATATTTCTGTTATTAGTCAGTCTACATAATTTATATTTTGTTACCTTTGGCCGAACTGGACAATTAATAGCTCTTCTTTTAGCTTTGCTATTCAGTTTCCAGCATTTTAATAAACAAAAAATCCTGCTATTTATTTTAGCCTCAGTAATCTCAATCGTATTATTTGTTAATTATTCTGAAAGCGGACATCGAATCGTTGAAGGAATAACGAATACAAAGAATTATGATATTAACAATCCAGAAACAACATCATCCATGGGAAGACGTTTAACATACTGGAAACATGCCCTTTCATTGATCAAAAAGCGCCCCTGGTTTGGTTATGGAACCGGTAGTTTTGCAAAGGAATACGCTAGGATTTCATCAGCAAATGAACATCAGACCAAAAACCCACACAGCACTTATCTGTTAATCACTGCACAAGTTGGTATAGTTGGACTTTTACTCTATCTTGGTTTTTTATTCAGCTTATATTGGCGCCAGCAAATTTTACCTGATCATCAAAAGTGCTTAGCCCAAGGCGTGCTCTTAACGATTGCAACCAGCAGTATTTTTAATTCACCTATTCTTGACCACACTGAGGGCCATTGGTTTGCTTGTCTGGTAGCCATATTTTTTAACCTGCCCAAGAAAAGAAAATTCCGAATATCTATAGTGCATTTTTTTAATGGGCTACCGATACCTACCGGGTCAATAATAAAAGCGCACCAGAATGAATAGTAAATTACTTCTCACTAGTATCCTTTCTCTGCTTCTGCTATGTACAGCATTTGTAATTTTATCGTTTCCCAAAGATGCAATACCACAGAGTAGAATAAGGGTTATTTTAGACACGGATACCAACAATGAATTAGATGACCAACACGCAATTGCATACATGCTATTCAATAGTCACTTCTTTGATGTGGAAGGAATTACAGTGAATAGAACCTCTTCCGGCGGAAGTATTGAGGATCATGTCGTTGAAGCCTATAGAGTTGTGGTTTTGTGTGGTCAGCGCCCATATACAGATGTTTATAGAGGTGCAAGCAATAATTATGGTGAAATTGTAAAACACATTAATGCTCCACGTTTTGACGGATCGGAAGCAGTCAACTTCATCATAAAAAGAGCGAAGATCAAAGGCCAGGGGAAACTGGCACTTTTAGCCGTTGGTAAACTAACTAATATTGCCCTTGCATTGAAAAAAGATCCATCCATTGTAGCGAATATTAAAATTGTATGGCTGGGTTCCAATTATCCAGACCCTAGAGAATATAATCTTATGAATGATACGTCTGCAG
>CAZWEA010000252.1:0-1945 GCA_964632635.1 uncultured Cocleimonas sp.
GATTTTTATGGCTGGAAGCCACCCGTAGGCATGAAGGATGATTTAGGCAATGAAATAGAAAACCGCGTTTATAACCAAAAAGATATGGATCGTATTTTGGTGCTAAATCAACGCACCAAACTGGTCGCCAAGCGAATTATGAAACTGCTTAACGCCACCGACCCCTATTCAAAAACCATTATTTTTTGTGAAAATATCGACCATGCCGAACGGATGCGAAAAGCCATTGTTAATGCCGCTGGAAAAATTGCCACCGACAATCCAAAGTACGTGATGCGGATAACGGGGGATAGTGTAGAAGGCAAAGCCGAGCTGGATAACTTTATTGACACCCGGAATCTAAGTTTCCCGTGATTGCCACCACCTCAGAACTCTTAAGCACAGGCGTCGATGCTAAAACCTGCAAGCTGATTGTATTGGATAAAAACATCAGCTCAATGACCAGTTTTAAACAGATTATAGGACGAGGCACACGGATAGATGAAGAGCATAATAAATACTTCTTCACCATTATGGATTTTAAAAAAGCAACCGAGCTTTTTCGAGACCCAGATTTTGATGGTGAAGCCGTGGTTATTTATGAGCCCACAGACGATGATGACCCCGTTCCACCCGACCCGGAGCATCCCGATGATGACTTTGACGATGAGGGAGAAGACAGTGGTAGCAATACCATCTATGTCAGTGGTGTACCTGCCAAGATTCTTGCAGAAAGAATTGAATATATTGGTACAGATGGCAACCTGATAACAGAATCCTACCGTGACTTTAGCCGTAAGCAAATACAATCAGAATTTGAATCATTAGACCATTTTCTTAAACGCTGGAATGAAACCGATAAAAAACAAACCATTGTCGATTTGCTAGAAGAGCACGGCATTATCTTTGACAATCTAGCCGAAGAAATAGGCAAAGATTATGGCGTATTTGACTTGATTTGCCATATCGCCTACGACCAACCGCCATTAACCCGACAAGAACGTGCCAATAATGTTAAAAAGCGTGATTACTTTACCCAATATGGTGAACAAGCACGTACAGTGTTAGAAGCACTATTAGATAAATATGCCGATGAAGGCTTAAGCACCTTAGAAAGCAATAAAGTGCTAAAACTTACCCCCTTTACCGACATGGGCGCACCGATGGAAATTGTCAAAAATGCCTTTGGCAGTAAAGCGGTTTATGACCAGGCAATACAAAATTTAGAACAAGAACTATTTAAACAAGACTCTGCCTAAAAAAAGGAGTACAAAAACAAGTTTTTGTACTAAAAATAAAGACATCACAGTGGCAAAATATGCAAAAACTTGTTTTTTGCACTCCGTGTTAAAAATATAATCATCAGGACAAATAAATGAGCAATATTTCAGGTATCATAAAAGCTATTCAAGGCATCATGCGTAAAGATGTAGGTGGCGACAGTGATGCACAACACATCAGCCCGCTAGTATGAATGTTCTTCCTTAAAATATTTGATGACAGGGAAGCCAGCGATACCCCCATTCCAGATAAACAAGATTAAAGGAGTACAAAAACAAGTTTTTGTACTAAAAATAAAGACATCACAGTGGCAAAATATGCAAAAACTTGTTTTTGCACTCCGTGCTAAAAATATAATCATCAGGACAAGTAAATAAATGAGTAATGTTTCAGGTATCATCAAATCCATTCAAGACATCATGCGTAAAGACGTGGGTGTCGATGGCGATGCACAGCGCATCAGCCAATTAGTGTGGATGTTCTTCCTTAAAATATTTGATGATCGAGAAGCCGAACTGGAGTTTTTAGAAGAAGGCGATAATCCCTATCAATCCCCCATTCCAGAAAACTTACGCTGGCGCAACTGGGCAAATGATCCAGAAGGTATTACCGGTAATGAACTCGCCGATTTTATCAACCTACAACTCTTCCCAACCCTAAAAGATAAACTCCCCACCCAAGGCGA
>CAZWEA010000253.1:0-1935 GCA_964632635.1 uncultured Cocleimonas sp.
TTGTGACGCGTTCAGTCTACACAAAATAATCTGAGTAAAAAACTAGGGTTAGGGTTTTGATTTTGACTAACAAATAATCAATTCCCCAGCTAGCCTGCAATCTATCCAAAAGGGTATACAATATAAAAAAGTACATTAAATATCTTTATTCATCGGTTTTGTGTAGTAATGGAGGAACATCATGCAACTAACACTAGAAGTCCCAGAAAAATATCTAATTAATCAGTCACCAGAAGAACTCGTTCTTCTTCTAAAGCTAAATACTGCGATAGACCTTTATAAAAATGGAAAGCTTTCAGCCAGTGCAGCCGCTGAGTTTGTCGGTGAGATAGACCGTTATGCGTTTCTATATGAATGCCAAAAAAGAGGTGTTGTGCCTCAAACCTATGAGAATACAGAAGAACTACAATCAGAAATTGATATGCTAGCAAAAGAACTGTAGTGATTATTATTGCGGATGCATCACCTTTAGTTACGCTGGCTGCCTGTGATTGTTTGTATGTTTTAGAAAGTCTTTTTAATGAAGTACAAGTTGCCCAAATTGTATACGATGAAGTGACTGTTGAAAACAAACCAGGGGCAAATAAACTCAAAGAATATTTACAAGGAAAAGTCTCAGATTTAACACTAGAAAACTATATCATTAGTGGCGATTCACTAGATGATGGAGAACTATACTCAATCGCATTATACAAACAACTTCATGCTGATTACCTGCTTATTGATGAAAAAGCAGGTAGGCGAGTCGCAAAACTAAACCAGATTAAAATTATTGGTAGTCTTGGTGTGCTTATTCAGGCTAAAAAGAAAGGGATTTTACCTTTGCTTCAGCCTCATATAGAAACATTAAGGAAATCGAAAATTCATTTTAGTAATGATCTATTGGATTATGCGTTAAGAGCAGTTGATGAATGAATCTGGATATTTTAAATGCGTCTGTAAAAAATAAAGCAACTTGGGTTGACGATGAGATTCTTTTATTTCTTAATCGTGTTTTGATTTTGGCTAAAAAATAAACAATTGACAGGTAATTAAGCGTGAATGAAGCGGATACTCGGGCAAATTTAATTGACCCTGTATTAAAACAGGCTGGATGGAATGTCGAGGAACATAGCTACATCCGTCGTGAAGTGATTTGTCCCGGCCGTATTTTAACAGGTGGTAAACGGGGCAATTCGGTCGATAGTGATTATGTCTTGGTTTATCACGGTAAAAAGCTGGCAGTCGTTGAGGCAAAACGGGAGGATTTGAGCTATACCGAAGGTGTTCGCCAAGCGAAAGATTATGCTCAGCGATTACAATGCCGATTGGCTTATGCCACCAATGGACATGAGATTTATCAGATAGATATGCTGACGGGTGAACAGGCGTTAGTAGATAATTACCTATCCCCTGATGCACTTTGGGCATTGACTTTTGATGAGCAAGAACCCGACTTTTCTGCTGGCTGGCGTAGTCGTTTTGCTGAAATACCTTTTGAAACCAAGGGTGGTGGTTGGTTGCCACGTTATTATCAAGAAAATGCGATTAATAATGTTTTAGAGGTTATTGCTAAGGGTGATAAGCGTATTTTATTGACCTTGGCAACAGGGACTGGCAAAACATCAATTGCTTTTCAGTTAGCCTGGAAACTATTCCATAGCCGTTGGAGTTTAAGCGCACAAAAAACACCGAATGAAGCTAAACGCCGTCCACGGATTTTATTTTTAGCGGATCGTAATATTTTAGCTAACCAAGCCTTTAATGATTTTGCCCCCTTTGGTGAAGATGCGATTATACGTATTGAACCAGATGAAATAAAAAAGAAAGGGCGAGTGCCTAAAAATGCCAGTATATTTTTTACTATTTTCCAGACCTTTATGTCAGGTAAAGATTCCAATGGCAACGATACACCCTACTTCGGCGATTATCCAGAAGACTTTTTTGATTTTATCA
>CAZWEA010000254.1:0-1715 GCA_964632635.1 uncultured Cocleimonas sp.
CACCAATGTTCACAATGTCGTCGTTGCTCAGTTTTCTGTCCTTACGGAATTGATACGGCAGAAATTTCAATGGCAGCGCGTGAAATTCTTGATCACATCGGTATGGGGCAAAAGTACTGTACTGAGATTATGGGTAAGCTTAATAAAATAGGTAATAACCTAGGCTTACCAGAGGCAGCATTAGCAGATACGCTTGAAGGTCTTGAAGAAGATATTTTTGATGAGACGGGTGTGGATGTAAAATTACCTTTAGATAAAAAAGGTTCTGATATTTTATTAATTACTCCATCAGCAGATTTCTTTGCTGAACCTCATGTTGATGGATTAATGGGCTACGCAAAAGTTTTACATGAGCTTGGTTTAGATTGGACATTGAGTTCGTACGCATCAGAAGGTGCAAACTTTGGTATGTTCATTGGAAGTTACGAGAATATGCGTAAGATTTCATTACGAATTCGAAAAGCGGCACAAGATCTTGGTGTTAATAGAATTATATTTGGTGAATGTGGTCACGCATGGCGTGTAGCATATAGTTTCTTAAATACCCTCGCTGGACCTTTTGATTTTCTTGACCAAAATTATCCTATTCCACAACATATTATTGAAATTACAGAACCTGCATTAGCAGCCGGTAAGTTAAATATCGATAAGTCAAAGAATGATGACAAGGTTTTAACCTTCCACGACTCTTGTAATATCGCTCGTGGTACACGTATGGGTGATAAGCCGGGTGGTCAGTTTGAAATGCCACGTAATATAATCAAAGCAGTTTGTAATAATTACGTTGATATGGCTGCAGACACTATTCATGATGCTACTTTTTGTTGTGGTGGTGGCGGTGGAATATTAACCGATGATCTTATGGAGATTCGAGTTAAAGGTGCTCAGCCACGAATGGAAGCATTGAAGCAAGTGACTGAAACTTACCAAGTAACTCACATGGCTGCAATTTGTGCCATCTGTAAATCGCAGTTTACAAAGGTTATCCCTTATTACGGTTTCTCAATGGATATGATTGTAAGTGTTCATCAGTTGGTGAGTAATGCTATTTTTCTTACTGGTCAACTTTCAGAAGAGGAATTAGAAGCCAGAGAAGCAGCTGAAGAGGCTGAATGGGCAGCAGCTAGAGAGAAAGCAGCGAAAGAAGCAGCTGCTGAAAAAGATGAAAAAAAAGCAGATAAGAAATAATTTATCTGTTTTATGTTATTAGATTTTATATAAATTATTTTAGTTAAATTTATCCAATCCGTTCTTTGATCGGAATAGGATTGTTAAATGGAGAATAGACATGGCAACTTCACCTGATGATAAGTCATTAGCAAAAGAGCATACTTTTAGACGTTACGATGAAGGCGACGATACATGGGATAGTATGGAAGAACTTATCTTCCAAGAAGATACATCTTATAAGTGTCCTACTTACATCCAAAAAACGCCTCCTTGTCAGGGTAGCTGTCCTTCAGGGGAAGATATTCGTGGTTGGTTGCAGATTGTACGTGGCATAGAAAAGCCAACTGCCGATATGAGTATGCAAGAATATGCTTTCCGTCGCTCTACTACCGCTAACCCGTTCCCATCGATGATGGGTCGTGTTTGTCCAGCGCCTTGTGAAGAAGGTTGTAACCGAAATGACGTTGATGACTTTGTTGGCATCAACTCTGTTGAGCAATACATCGGTGATCAAGCCATTGAGTTAGGTCTAGGTTTTGATGATT
>CAZWEA010000255.1:0-1698 GCA_964632635.1 uncultured Cocleimonas sp.
ATTGATCTGGAAGAGTTTAAATAAACTTCAAGTACGGTGATCGTTTTGCGCTTACCAATGAACCTTCGATCCTTTTTCATATTTGAATCTCGGTAGAATCCTAAATAATTTAGCTGATGATAAATTGAGTTAACTTTTTCGACGACAGATAATTCACGACCTGTTTCTATGCCAAAGAATTTTTCCAATGTTTGATCTTCAATAGGCAAAGCTTTTTGTACGTGCTCCCACACTTGATTTAGTAAATTTTGACCTGAGATATTCTTCAACACCTTAGGGCCAAGTCCTGTTATCTCCTCAAGCTTTTTTACTGAATTTTCTGCTGCATCACTATCAAGCATATTACCTAATTCAGAATATTCCTGCTCAAGAAAGTCAGGAAGCATTCTTAAATACGCCTTAATGTTTTCCTTTTCTTCAAAATTCAACTCTAGTGCATCAATTTCTGACTCTGGTACTGCGATAGATTCAATAGTTTCTTTCACGCCATTCTCAAATATTTCAGAGAACGACATATCAGTCATTCCACCATACATTTTTTTCAACATACTGGTTAGACCATAACCATGCTCCGGCATATGTTCATAATCATCAATGTATGACTGATATATTTCGTAAGGATCACCTTCTCGAACCTGCGCTGTTCCATCATATCTGAAGTTTTCGACCATATTGGGAACAATATACCGAGCATCCATATCTTTTAGGATATCTAGAAACGAGCTTTCAAACCCAACAGATCTCTTTATTTCGTTTAGGCTTTCAGACGAATACGCTGCAATTAAGCCTTTCTCTTTAAATACATCAATAAAACCGAGGTATTCACCCTTCGTCATCCTATCTAAAACATTGTGATCTACGTATACAAGGCGATTAAATAAATTCTCTTCCATTTCGGCTACCTTGTTTTAAAGCTAACGTTATAGCTCAGCTGAGAGCAAAAGTGGGGCGACGATAGGAGCGCCGCTTTTGTGAATCAGCTGGAGTGCCTTGTTGGGCAATGTTATCTGCATATGTTTTGCCAAAATCCATTTACTTGTTTGTATTCGCACTTTCTTGTACCTAGCGGCGGTAAACTAAGTGATGGTAATGGTTTAAGCTGAGTGGATGGTAATGGTCGTAATGGTGCTAATTCAATAGAAGGTAAATCAAGTGAACTTTCACAGAGTTGCTTTACTTTACAATTCATACCGAAGTCATTACAGACTTGTACTTTTCTACATCTAGCTTCTGCAACAGTAATTACACTTATAGTTATAATTAAAAAAACAAATAGTTTAATTTTGAAGTTCATAGTTTTTACCCCTTTGTAAATGAAGCATTTTTATATAGGGATTACTCTGTAAAACTTTATATTAGCCAAATAATATACGCAATTGTCACTGGCCATGTAACCCCTAGTGCACGTTTTGATTCATAAGTTGGACTAGGAGTCATTGGATACGTTAATAAATGAATTATTGATAAGATGCCAAAAATGTGGAAAATATATGACATTAATCTTCTCCTTGAAATGCCCAACAGTTAGTTATACAGAATTCTGTAATTTACCTTGTTAGGTTAATAAAATGGTGTCAGAGACCAATTGTTTCTAATATTAGAGTATTTTGGTCTCTGACACCTATTTCCCATTTATTCCTAAATTTATTTACGTGAATCTTTGATATACATAGCTGAGCCATCATTCCTCATTTCAAT